>CAWKZI010000202.1:0-5151 GCA_963854365.1 Gammaproteobacteria bacterium | reverse complement strand
ATTGCGGAAGAATAAAACTAGCTGGCCATCAGTCTGGGAAGTGGAAGCCCTAAACCTCCCGCCATTGCCGGTTGCGCTAGAACATTTTTCTTTATTTGGGTGGATGAAGTGCGGAGGTCGTACTGCAACTTGACGATCTCACTACCCTTTCGGTTAAGAAAAGACTCTACCTCGATATTATAAGATTGATGCCCCCAGTCTTCTCCTACAACAAAAATATCTACATCCAGTACTTCACATCCAGATACATATTCGAGTTCATAATACGGTCTAACTATATCGACACAGCGCAAGGCCTTTAGCATTTGCACTCTTTGTTCCAGAGGAATGACCGGTTTGTTCTGCTTATAAGAATTTACTACTTGATCTGAGGCGACTCCAACTGCAACAACACTGCCTAATCTTCGACATTGTTCCAGCAATGCAAGATGTCCTACGTGCAACATATCGAAAGTGCCTACCGTATATACAACCATTTGTTCTTTAGCTCCTAAATTCGTGCGGTTATTAGTTAACGTGCGATACCAACTCATTGGTTTTCTAAAAGAGCCTCCATGCATAGATGCCCGAGATGCTGAGGGTATAAATAGCAAGAACATATACGCTACTAGGATTTCCAGAAAATTTTGGGGTTTTAATTTGCGCCACATTTAATGCCGCTAATAACATGCAAACAGCATAAAGAATGATCGAAAAAACTGTCTCACTAAATACCCTATCGAAGAGAAATAGAAAAACCAGAACTATGCTGTTGTTATCGAGAGCCAGACCTGTGTATTTGGAATCTGAAGAAAGACCATAAGTACTAAAATAACTTAGTCGAATTGCACTAGCTGCAAGAACAATAAAAGCACCCGCAAGAAATTCAGGCTCAAATCTCCCATAGCTTAGTAGAAGAATTGCTGGTGTAACTCCATAACTTACAATGTCTATTACTACATCAAGCTGACCACCAAATATTCGATCATTGCCGGTTCGCCCAGTCATTCTTCGTGCAATAAGTCCGTCTGCCCAGTCAAATGCAACTGCCCAAATCATTCCTATCATGGCCCCGTAGTAGATGCCCAGAATACTTAAGTAGATAGCTGAAACTGTGCAGGCTAAACCTGCTAAAGAACATACGTTAGGTAAATCTTTTACATACGAGAGGATGGTAGGCTGTGACTCTAAAGTGTCTACACTGTGCGCTGACATAGTGGTCCTAGAATGGTGCATTTCAGTGAACTAATTAACCTTCACCGACATACAAATGGAAAATCATTTTCTTGCTAATCACTGAAATAGTTAAATGTGCATTCATCAAAATTAATAAATGATGACCGCTACTTTGATTTCCAAAAAAATCAATGTGCGAGTAATCAGGTATAACTGCAGCACGACAGCTAGTGTGATAGCGGTAGAAAAATACTATGGAAAGTCAAACGGCCCCCGATTGCTTAAATACAATGGGGCGTAATAGCGAGGATAGGGGCTAGACACCTGCAGGCTCGTTATACGGAGGCACTACTAGAGACTATACGCTTTATTGTGGAGTACGAACAGACAAATAGAGGAGCTAGATATAGAGAGAAATTGGCTTCAGTCGTTCAAAGACTTTGATATGCCGGCCTTGTCAGCCAAAAAGAATGGAATTGCCGCCTGGTAGAAGAGGGTGGAGAGAGGGGACGACTGTTAAGGCAAGGAGCTTCATAGTAACTCTCAAAATTAACTAACCGTTCGTCCACAATAGTATGTATAGGGGTGCGATGGAACCTACTTGGACAAGTGGGGGGTACCCCCTAGGGTGGGTGTGCTAGTTAGCGTTACACTGGGTGCATTCAACACGCCCGCCGAGAGTTGTGTAGTTAGTCATTTATTCAGTTTCTATCGAGCAGATCTTATCATTGGATGTATTGGTGGCGCATCGCCGATTTTTATCTGACCCATAGTTTCAAATCCATAGCGCCCATAAAGCGACATATTCTTTGGGTTCGAAGATTCCAAATACGCAGGCAAACTATCTTCGTCTATTTTATCGAAAGCATGCTTCATAAAAATGAACCTAGTCCATTATTTTGATGATGGGGGTCAACAGCTATTATAGGAAGATACCAGCAGGTTTCGTCCGGGTGGTAATCTTCGAGTTTCTCTAAAATTTTAAACAGATCCTCATGCTTTTCTATCGCAGTATTTTTTCCAATTTCTTTGACGACTTTTTCTTCATCTGGCTCGATGCCTGGCGGTAACCACAGAGCTGTCCCTTTAAATCCATCAACAATATAAGCACTATGATGCTCTATAGCTGCGCCACCAAACCCATCGAAAAACTCTAGAAAAAGCACATAATTATATGCCTCAGGGCACATCCAGCGCACCAAAGGGTCTGATGAGAACCCCATCAACACCGTATTTAATATTTTTTGTCTATCGACTTCTTTTTGCTGTAAATATTTTTGGAATCATTTTATTTCCGGATTAATTCGAGCCGTGCTAATCCCCTCCAGCGGCCAGATAGGATAATGCCTCCTGATAGCCAGGTAGTTGATCGTCAACTAATATTTGAGTCAATTTTTGGTATTGCTCGCGCGCTTGATCGCTTAGGCCCTGTGCCACATAACTGCGGGCTAAACCAAGCACGGACCAGGATTTGTTTGGCGTTCTCAACAGGGATTCAGAGAATAATTCGATGGCTCTCTCTGCCTGTCCTTGAGCCAACATGACCTCTCCATAGAGTTCGTAGGCAGGTTTATAGGGATTTGCAGAGCCCCTTGGCGGTAACTGGGCATCTGTGAGTGCAATCGCTTCATCAAATAACGCTTGGGCCTTCTCGGTTCTACCTTGTCTGGCCAGCGACAACCCAGCCACTTCCCGATAGATAATATTGAGATTGCTATCATCCGGTCGTGATTCCGCCATTTCTTGCAGCCTTGCTATAGCTTTCTCAATCATCGCCTCATCGCCGAGATTTATGGCACTCAATCCAATGGCGAGGAGTTCACCGGCATTGGTATTCGAGTTGATTTCACTGGTCTTCCATTCCTGAGTTTCAACGATATAACGTGCCTTCATGTTTCTGAGGGTAACCATCGAGCGTCTGTCATCCGGGTTTTGAGCCAGAACATTCTCGGCCTTGGCTATCCACTCCCTGGCGTAAGCATAATCTCCCAGTTGTAGATGGCCGTATTGCCCCCAATCGGAAGAGTGATTCTGGTCGCCAGGGGTGTCGCCAGGTAGCCATAAGTCTGCGCCTGCCTGAAACGCACTTATATTGTATTCCGCTACTTCTCGCCACATCCCGTGTTGAATGAAGATATGGGTTGGCATATGTCGGGCATGCGCAACGGCGGGAGCTATGGTGGCGTACTTCAAGGCGGCAGCCAGGGAGATAGGCGCGTGCTCCGGATCATCGAATGAATGGATAATATAATGGGCAGCCCCTGGATGACTTTCGTTTTCACGGAATAACTCCAGGGCAATAGAACCGGCAAGAAAATTGGTCCGGTCCCTCTGAGCACCTGCCGCAGTAGCAGCACTTATCAGTGAAACAGTATAGAACGCAGCTACCTCAAAATCATCCGGGAAAGCTTCATAATGCGTCTTCATGGCGTTCATCCAGGCGGTTCTTTTTCCCAGGACTCCACCCTCATCAAAGGCATAGGCCTCTGCTGCCCTGAGAAAACCTTTTTCTCTCTCTGTGGGCGCTTTTGCCAGACGCTCTGCAGAAGTGGCACCCAACTTATTCAGCACCCGTATTGGGGCTCCGGGATCACCTTCTGGCATTATCAACGGATGATTGTAGGAAAAAACTTCGCCCCAGTAAGCCATAGCAAATTCGGGCTCGATTTCCTGTGCTTTTTGAAACTCAACCCGGGCTTGTTTCCAGCCGAAGCTGTGCAGATAGCCCACACCGAGCAGGAAATGTTCCTGTGCCTCAGGAGAGCCTGAGGTAGGAAAGTCGAAAGTGCCGATGTTTTCCAAATCTGCTGCTTGTGCAGCCCAGGAAAACGTGACTAGCGAAAGAATTAGTAATGTTCCGATGAAACTCTTTTTCATGTTGAGAACTCTCTATATTTTTTTATGGGTAAATCTATCACTTTCTGGCTGAATCCGTTAGTGATCAAATGCCGAGAAATACAATTATTTTAGCTCTACTATGCTAGGGGGAAACCGGTCTCCCTCAATATTACGTTTTTGCCCAATCATAGTCTATCCCCCGCAGAAGAGAGCCAGCGGCTGAGGTAAGGAGCTTCATAGTAACTCTCAAAAATACCTGACCGTTCGTGCAGAATAGTATGTATAGGGGTGCGATGGGGCCTACTTGGACCACTGTGCGACAACTAACTACAATCCAAGACCAACAACTACAATCAACAAAGCTAGGTGATACAACAACTTAGAGAACGCAGGCTGTTGTGAAGAGTTGTGATAATCAGTCAGCGAGAGGCTCATAATCCGTTTGTCCGGGATTCGAGTCCCTGTAGGCCCACCAATTTCCCTACCTTTTGAATAATTTACGATTTGGCATAACGGACTATGAGTTTTCGAGGTCCGTTGGTCGTGCGCTTTGACACTTCGCTCAGAATTTTTCTGCACCAAACAGCCTATTGATGACTCCCGGTGGGAATCGATGTTGCTTGACCATTTCTCATTCGGTCAGATTTCAGGTCCTGATAGATTGAGAGTTAACTTGTCGGTACTTTTCGATTAGATCCTCCCTAGTAAGGCACAAAAAAGTAGGCAACTTTCTCAAATAGTTCTGGTTCGATTTCAGTATCTGTGATTATTATGTATCAGAAACAAGAAATAGGCGTATGTAAGATTTACAAATAAGATTAATTAACGCCACTATTGTGCATGGATTAAGAAAAATCAGACGATTGATTTAAGGAAAAGTTTCAAGATGGCAAATATCATCGGTGGTGCGGGTAATGACAACATAAATCTTTATGGTCAGACGGGTAGCAACACTGTTGATGGAGGCGATGGTGACGACGAAATCAGTGGTGGTATTGGAGACGATACGCTAATTGGTGGAGCCGGTAATGACTTTCTTTACGGAGATCAGGGAAACAATATTCTTTATGGTGGCCCTGGAAATGACACCTTAAACGTTAATGGTTCAACGGGTAGCAACGAACTCTATGGAGGCGATGGTGATGACACGTTAAAAGG
>CAWKZI010000201.1:0-5161 GCA_963854365.1 Gammaproteobacteria bacterium | reverse complement strand
AAAAAGTTCGACTCCCTAGTTTGGTCAACTGTTTAGTCACCACTTACTCCAAAGACTCTGAAGTTTTCGAAGTCTTTCAAGTGGTTAGCTTTAGAAGATGGCACGCCCAGAGAGATTCGAACTCCCGACCAACTGGTTCGAAGCCAGTTACTCTATCCAGCTGAGCTATGGGCGCTTGATGGAAGAAAGATTATATACGGTTACTTGCGCATGGTCACTGCAACATTAACGAGACATTGATTCTATTTTTTATGTTAGATCAATCTTTTAGGACGAACTTAAAATAGACCAATGCTCGATTAGCCAGTTATGCCCCCTGAGAAGCCCGTGCTTTGCCGCTTCAAGAGAATTATTACCAACAGACAAACTTCTGAGTAAGATTATTTATTAAACATCGATAAATAAATTGACTGTTTTTCAATAGCGCTCAATAACAATTACATAAACAACCCAAGCCCAAAACACTAGGATTTAGCTCACCGATTCTTATACAATATCCCACCGTTAAATAGTTGAAAATTAACTCGCCAAATCGAGTTATTCAATCGCTCTCACTTTAAACAGCCAGTCTCTTTCTTCACCTAAAATCCTTCAAGGAAGGAATGCATATTGACCTCCTTCAATAAAATTATGAAACCTATTCTACAACCCCTTATTGCAGCAACAACACTGGCATGCGCTATCGTAGTTCCTTTACAGGCTGCAGATAACACACCAAACATTGAATTCGGGGGTCGCTTGCAAGCAGACGTCACAGATTATGACAATGATAACTATCAATACACTGACGGAAGCGAATTACGCCGCGGTCGTTTATTCATCCGTGGTGAATTCAGCAAAAATTGGGATTATAAATTACAGTATGATTTCGCCCCAGACCATACCGAACTAAAGGATGGCTATATCCGTTATAGCGGATTCGCAAATTCTCGGATTACTATTGGTAATTTCAAGGTGTTTGGAAGCCTTGAAGAAATGACTAGTTCCAATAACATGACTTTCACTGAGCGAGCCCTACCTAACGCACTTATTTCTGGCAGGCGTACTGGTATTGGTTTTCAGAATTGGAGTAATCGCTATAGTTTAGCAGTTGCCACTTATGAACATGAAGCCAACAACGCTGCAAGAGGCGAAGGTATTTCAGGGCGATTTGTTTATCGGCCAAACCTTGGTGTTGATTCCATTCTTCATATAGGGTTGGCTATGGCTAGAGAAGATGATGATGACAATTCTATCCGCCTTCGTGCTCGGCCTGAATCTCACCAGGACAATCACCGCATCATTTCTACTGGCATCATTGCTGACATCGATGAATTCGACAAAGTTGTAATCGAAACAGCCTACACAAACGGTCGCTTTTCTGCACAGTCAGAATTTATCACGCAGAATATTGAGCGGAGATTGGGTGATGATCTCGAATTCAGTGGTTACTATACCTATGTTAGTTACTTCCTCACTAATGACAGCCGTCCTTATAGTATTTCTGATGCAGCCTTTGGAACAGTTAGGCCATCTTCAGAAAAAGGCGCCTGGGAAGTTGCGGCTCGCTTAAGCAACCTGAAACTTAATGATGGTGGAATTAAAGGCGGAAAAGCTAACTTGATTACACTAGGGATAAACTACTACATGACTCGCGACTTACGCTTCACAGCAAATTACATTATGGCTGATTCTAAGGTGGCAGGTGTTGGTGATGATCCCAATACATTACAACTTAGGGTCAGATTTACTTTCTAGTTAAAAATATCGATAATTCGGCTGTACTTAATAATAAACTCTTGAGCGTTGTGTCTTGGCGCACCTAGGCCTGACTCATCAACCTGATTGTAGACAATATACAAACCCGAATTAGCTGATTGAATCCAAGAGAATCTCAAGTTCGTCGCCACTATATCATCACGCTTGTTATATTGAACTAAAGTCTGCAATGATATCCTTGGCGTGAAAGAATATGAAAGGCGTAACCGGGCTAAATCTACTTCGAAATCACCGCCGGGAATTGGTAAATCAATATCGCTGTGACTCCAACTTAGTTCAGTGCTGAATTTCTCCCCAACTCTATAACGCAATGTTGGCTCAAAATTAACTCGGTCGCCACCGAAAAAGCCACCGATATTGCTGCGCAGGTCAAAAGACAGAGCTGAGCCTTGATTGGTTTGAAATACTATCTGCACCTCTTCATGGTCATATTCTCCGACTGGCACCTCTACCCCATCGACAATCTCGAAGACCTCTTTTACCCCCTCTTGAGTAAAATTCATTCCAGTGTGAATTTCTATACCGGACTGAAACTCCCAATGATTATCTACATGTAAATAACCTGTTTCCTGAAACCCATCAAAATCCCAATAACCGCGGTAATTAATATGCGGCCGCAATTCGTGTAGGCCCCAAAGATTTTCCGGTCGTATTGCGCGACGAATACCGGCTTCAACTTTACGAAAACCATTGCGGGACAGGAAACCTACTTCAGGATTAAAATTTTCACCAATTTGAGAATAACCGGCATTAAGCGTCCACTCTTCATCGGCATAGTTAGCAGAGACACCACCAGCGCTGTCTCCTCCGGAGATACCCGGTGTATCGGTTCTAGACGCCCAGCCACTGAGTAAAGTGGTATCGCCAATTCCATAACGACCGTCTAATGCATAAGTGCGGTTGTAATCTTCGCGACCGTTATGATTAATAGTTCCGTCGCCGTCTCGTTCAACGAACATAAACCCAACTGCAGAGCGATTGCCGAACTCCTGGTTAACTCTAGCGACAGAAAAATCATTCTGTGGCGAAATACCTTCTATACCTTCTGTGCGCATTCGCAGAAAACCGATATTGGTATTGCCCCCCACCTTACCGGTCAGTCTCGCACCACCCTCAATTGGTAGTTGTGCACCGCCTGTTCCAACACCGATCCGACGACTAAAGAATAATTCAGCTTCACGAGGATTACCTATAGCGAATTGACCCGCATTCTCTAAAAAGAAAGGCCTCTTCTCTGGAAAAAACAAACTGAAGCGATCAAGATTGACTTGCAGTTCATCAACTTCTACCTGAGCGAAATCAGTATTGTAAGTTGCATCAAGCACTAGACTTGGAGTGACGGAATATTTCAAATCAAAACCATACTCTTCATTGCCGTGGTTGCCTGAGCTTAAGCTGCCGCCTCTAGAAGTTGAACTGAGTGCGTAAGGAGTAACTTGCAGATTTTGTTGATCGGGAACTCTAATACCCCTAAGCTCGCCCGCCTCAGATACACGATTAATATTGAATTGCCTTTCAAGTGGCGACCAATAAGCAATCTCGTTATTGCGTCGAATATTTCTCTGAAAATTTATACCCCAAGTTTGTTCTTCATTGCTACCAAATCTCAAGGCTGAAAATGGAATTTCCATTTCAGCACTCCAGCCAATGTCTGAAATTTTTGCACTTACTTCCCAGGTTGTATCCCAATTCAAATTGAAGCCACTGCCACCACCACGAAAACTACCGGAGCCTTCATTCGTGACCTGAGCATCATACTCAAGCCCAGCGGGATTTGTACCAAAGACAAAACCATTTTGTCGATCGAGTAAGCCGTCGATGATTACTTGAAAGCTATCTGTATCATCCAAAGAAGAGTCACGTCGACTATCTGCCACAATTATTCCCGCCGGATTGTCATCATAGGCAACCATGCCAATGTAGAGAGAGTCTTCTGTGTAACCAATGAAGACTTCAGTTTTTTGCGTGGCGGGACGACCCTCGTCAGGTCGCACTTGTGAAAAGCCAGTAGCCGGTGTGATAGACGACCAAGCTAAATCCGCGAGAACATCTCCATCAATGGTAGGGGCGGTACTCAGAGCCACTGCTGTCGTCGATGGCTTAACCTTTTCTTCCTGAAGTTCTTGTGAATAAGCAGACAATGAAGAACCACAGATAAGCAATACCGCGAAGAGCTGGATGGGGTTTTTGAATTTGACTTTATACATCGTTTACTTTCGTCACTTTTCTGCTCACTGGGTTTATTTAATTAGCGTCGGTGTTTTTATGGTCAACTTTTAGTAACGAGTTTCGCTCGTCATAGAAGGATTGAATTAAATATCGAATGACGAGAGAATGGCGCGTAACATATTGTAAAATTAGAATAAAATCAACTGCTTAACGAACCTCAAATACCCCAAGTTGTGATTGTTTGTAACGCAAATAGGCCATCCAAATTTGCAGCATTTGGCTTACATAGCGAAATTTATAAAGTTATAGCAAATTGCCTCTACATAGAAATGACAAATGTAATAGGACCAGAGCTACCTGCGTCATGACGATCGCCATTAGCTCTCATCCGATATTCCAATTGATCGGAGGCGCTCCTCCTGTAAGCTTAATCTTGATTGTTAAACCAGACTCAGGTTTAGCTACCAATGCTGCTCTATTATCTACGCTTCCTTTAATACATAGTGCAGGCGAGATACGGTATCCTTTGGTAGCTACGATTAACAGCTGCGTCACTGAAATTTATACGGATTTGTCTGACTGCACTGGAGATTTCACATACTCCACGCACAAAACCAGTTGTCGTTTTCGGAGTTACTTTATACAAACGCAGATAACTGGAATATGAATAATGACAAATCGTTGCTGTTGGTCCGGCACAGACTCCACCTACATTGCCTATCATGATGAAGAATGGGGTGTCCCTGTTCGAGGTGAGCGACTGCTATTCGAATTTATATGCTTGGAGGGGCAGCAAGCTGGACTAAGCTGGATAACAGTGCTTAAAAAGCGTGACCATTATCGCAGGTGTTTCAAAAACTTTGACGTTGCTAAGGTCGCCAAACTAAGCGATAAGGCTATTGAGAAGTTATTATTGGACCCGGGGCTTATTCGCAATCGATTAAAACTCTATTCCATTCGAACTAATGCCTTAGCTTTTCAAGCAGTACAAAAAGAATTCGTTAGCTTTGAGAGTTATATCTGGTCATTCGTCAATGGAAAGACAATTGATAATCATCGGACGGGTGCCGATGCTATCCCAGCTACCACGCCCGAAAGCGATGCAATGTCGAAAGATTTAAAGAAGCGCGGCTTCAAATTTATCGGCCCAACAATTTGCTATGCTTTCATGCAGGCTGCCGGATTGGTCAATGATCACACAAGTAAGTGCTTTCGATACAGAGAGTTGAAAAAT
>CAWKZI010000200.1:0-5181 GCA_963854365.1 Gammaproteobacteria bacterium | reverse complement strand
TAATTTTATCTCTCCCACTTTTCATTAATTTTTTACTGGCTTGCACTGATTGAGATGGTAAGGCAGCAAGCTCTTCTGTTTTTGATTTAGCGAATTGCAGATATTCAGATTGCGGAAGCACTTCATTAACAATTCCATACTCCTGCGCCTTCACCGCAGTGAATCGATCTCCCAGAAGCATCAATTCTGCAGCGCGCAAATAACCTATTTGCCGAGGAAGAAGGTAGCTGGAGCCAGCCTCAGGACAGAGCCCAAGTCGAGTAAACGGAAGTTGGAAAAAACAATCTTCAGAAGCATAAATTAAATCACAATGGAAAAGCATAGTGGTGCCGATGCCAATGGCCAGACCGCTCACGGCTGCTACTATAGGTTTTTGTGTATCATTGAGAGCATGCATAAACGCCGTACTAGGCCGGTCTTCGTTATTCGATCCATCACCGACAAAGCCATTAACGTCGTTACCGCTCGTGAAACAGTCATCAACTCCTTTAATGAGAATAGCGTTAGCTTCCGCAGAGTCGTCAGCGATTCTTAAACCCTCGGCCAATGCGCGATACATTCCCGGAAGCAATGCATTCTTCTTTTCAGGTCTATGTATTTCAAGAATAAATACTTTGTTTTCAATGCTATATCTTATATTCGAGTCTAGGGATTGGCTCATTTTTAGTTCCTGAAAGCTGGGGTTCGTTCGACGCAATATTCTAGTAGAATAGCTCTCAGAAGTAGAGTATTAATGAGGCTTGCCCTCTATTTGATAGTTTTCTAGATGAGATAAATCTGATGAGCATAAGTTCAAAATTCGCTGATTTGATCAAATCTGTGACTCTGATCGAGCGTCAAGAACAGAAGGCAGTCATACTCTCCTTCCTGCTCATATTCATCCTAATGGCAGCATACTACATGTTGCGGCCGGTTCGAGACGCAATGGCAAGTGACTGGACCAATACTGAAATTAGTATACTGTGGAATATTCAATTT
Source organism: Gammaproteobacteria bacterium (assembly GCA_963854365.1). GTDB lineage: Bacteria > Pseudomonadota > Gammaproteobacteria > Pseudomonadales > Pseudohongiellaceae > UBA9145. The sequence continues at coordinate 4,203 of CAWKZI010000200.1, read as the reverse complement.
TTCTTGAGCTTAAGCTTTGTTGCAATCTACGGAGTCGCAGTTTCTAAGTTTAAATTTCGAAACCTCGTTCCAGCAGTTTATGGCTTTTTTGCAATTAGTTTCGTTAGTTTTTATTTTATTGGCGAAACAGTTTCAGATCCGATAGCCGTAGACAAAGGGTTTTATCTTTGGGTAAGTCTGTTTAGTTTATTTCATGTTTCGGTTTTTTGGAGTTTGATGGCCGATTTGTTCAACAAGGAACAGTCGCAACGGTCATTTGGTTTTATCGCAGTAGGCGCAAGCGCTGGAGCTATTATTGGCCCTTTAATTGCCACAATAGCAGCGCAAACTGTTGGTTCTGAGTCGTTAATGTTGGTTGCTTCTGTAATGATGCTGGTTCCCTTGCCAATCATCTTTGTTTTACAACGGCTGAAACGCACTGACCTGGGAAAACAATTAGTTATAGCAGATTTATCGGAGGTAAAAATAGGGGGCAATCCACTAGCAGGATTCAGGCAGTTCGCCACTAGTCCTTATTTGATAGGCATTGCTATTTTTATTTTACTTTATACAGCAATTAGTTCTTTTGCATATTTCGAGCAAACTAATCTGTTACGTGAATATGATCGTAATCAGCGAACCGGGATATTGGCATTGTTGGCACTGGTCGTAAATATACTAACTTTTGTTCTAGGTTTTTTTGCTACAAGCAGATTAACTACTCGTTTCGGAATGCCAATCACTCTCTCTATTGTCCCACTGTTTATGTGCGCCGCTTTGTTGGTTTTGGCTTTAGCTCCAATTCTTACTGTTCTATTGGCTCTGCAGGTTGCTCGTCAATCTGGAAATTATGGGGTTACTCGTCCTGCGAGAGAGATGCTCTTTACTTCAGTGAGTCGAGAGAGTCGTTTTAAAGCTAAACCGGTCGTAGATGTGGCAATCTATCGCGGAGGGGATGCAGTTTGGTCTTCCGCTTTTGCTGCGCTTACTGATGGCGTAGGCTTGGGCATTGCAGCGATGGCTGGAATTGGGGCCGCGATTGCTTCCTGCTGGGCTATTGTCGGCTATTCGCTCGGTGGATCATTCAATAGACGCGGAATAGCCGAAGATGCAGGCAAGAATGGAGTTGAAGAAACAGAGCTAGAGTTATCTTGAAGTTAAAAGATGAATCACGAGCATAGAGTTAATTCTGAATACTCATGTAATTAATTTTCGTGCTTTGGCAGCTTCGTCTTCCGTTCTTCTTAGAGAAAATGTAAGAGCTCGCTAATAGCCTATTTCACATAGTTATAGTTAAACGTCTTAGCTTGTATTATCTTTCAAAGTGTTAGAATAAAGGTGTTAACTCTATTTAATTAAGGATGTTCAAGTCATGACCCTAATTCACAATGAGCATGTGATTCAGAGTGTCGCCGATGCTCTGCAGTATATTTCCTACTATCATCCTCTGGATTTTGTGAAAGCTGTTAATGAGGCCTATGAGAGAGAAGAGTCTGAAGCTGCCAAGGATGCTATGGCGCAAATTCTGATTAATTCGCGGCTCTGTGCCGAAGGTAAGCGACCAATCTGCCAGGATACTGGGATTGTCACTATATTCCTGAAAGTAGGTATGAATGTGTTGTGGGAAGGCGATATGTCGCTATCAGAAATGGTCAACGAAGGTGTACGTAGAGCTTATCTGTTGCCAGATAATGTGCTCAGAGCATCTATCTTGGCGGATCCCGCGGGCAGCCGCACTAATACTCAGGATAATACTCCAGCGGTCATCCACGTGGAGCTAGTGCCAGGCGGGAGTATTGACGTAAAGCTTGCCGCTAAAGGTGGCGGTTCTGAAAATAAAGCCAAAATGGCTATGTTAAACCCCAGTGACAGCATTGTTGATTGGGTGGAAAGAACTTTGCCCACCATGGGGGCGGGTTGGTGCCCTCCAGGCATGCTCGGTATAGGGATTGGCGGAACTGCAGAAAAGGCAGCCTTGTTGGCCAAAGAATCTCTGATGGACCCTATCGATATACACGAGCTACGGGAGCGTGGCCCCGCTAATAGAATAGAAGAGTTACGTTTGGAAATAATGGATAGGGCGAACTCTCTAGGTATTGGAGCGCAAGGTCTCGGAGGTCTAACGACAGTTCTAGATGTCAAAATATTAGACTATCCGACTCATGCAGCCTCGTTACCGGTGGCGATGATTCCAAATTGTGCTGCCACGCGCCATGCCCATTTTACTCTTGACGGTACTGGTATCGCTGAGCTTACTCCGCCAAGCCTTGATGAATGGCCGCAGATAACTTGGGATGTTGGGCCACGAGCACGAAAAGTTGATCTAGATTTAACGACCGCAGAGGACATTGCTAACTGGCGGCCTGGAGAAACATTATTGCTCTCAGGGACTATGCTCACAGGGCGCGACGCTGCACACAAACGGCTACTAGCGATGCTGGATAGGGGCGAGGAATTACCGAAAGGCGTTGATTTTACTAATAAATTCATCTATTACGTTGGGCCCGTGGATGCGGTTAGAGATGAAGTGATAGGGCCTGCAGGACCTACAACAGCTGCGCGTATGGACAAGTTTACCGATGGTTTACTGGAGCAGACGGGGCTAATTGGCATGATCGGCAAGGCTGAGCGAGGGCAGGTAGGGATCGATGCCATCAAAAAACACAAGGCCGTGTATTTAATGGCAGTGGGCGGTGCCGCTTATCTAGTTTCCAAGGCTATTCGAAAATCTCGAATTGTGGCTTTCGAAGATTTGGGGATGGAAGCAATTCATGAATTCGAAGTGGATGAAATGCCAGTTACTGTAGGGGTGGATGCTAGTGGTACTTCAGTGCACCGAACTGGGCCGGCAATCTGGAAGAAAAGGATTGCTGAGGAGCATGCTTTGGAAGTGAAGTAGTCGAAAGGTTTAGTCACACATATCTTTATAGCTATTATTTAGTTGCAATGAAATTTCTTTATCGATGCCGGAAACTTTAATTTTGCTATCATCAATTGCAATGGATTCGCCACCAAGAACATTATGATCAAATTTATAAATAATTGAATTCGCTCCAGCGAGCGCTTGTTCATCTGCTTTTTGAGTAGATTCTAATACAACTTCGTTTCGCTTTTTATAAGATTTTATCTCATCGACACTATATCTCTTGCTTAGCATTTTATTTGCAATATGGGGTCCAATGATAGACGCGGAAGCGTTATTTCCTCCGAAGCCCTTTGAATTAATTATTACAGCATCTATACCTTCTTTGCCGACTTCTTTATGCGCCTGGAGGAAATTCAGGTTACTGCAATGAACATCATCAGCTACTCCACCGATGGTTAATATTCCAGGAATTATTCCTTCATTCCAGACACCCAAACTTGCGGCCAATTGGTCACCAGCAGAAGAGGCGAGGGAGTGACCAAGATAAGATTTTATAGCCGCTACGGGCCAATCTTTAATATTAAAACTTTTCGCTATTTCATTAATGATATGAGATTCAGTTTTGCGGTTTTGTGGTGTCCCTGTGCCGTGGGCTTGAACATAGGTTCGTTGCTGAAGGGCTTCGTTGCCTATTAAACTTCGAGTGGCAGCTACCGCTTTTGCCATGGAAATGTAATTACCTAGACCGGGGCTGGCGATGGACTTCTTGTGTCCGTCGGCATTGATAAACACCTGGTTCACTGCGCCATGAATATTAGCACCTACTTGAATTGCTAGCGCATCATCCATTAGCACAACAAACTGCGCAGATTCAGCTAATGTGAATCCCACGTTATGATCGAATGGTCGGCAAGCGCGTCTGAAATCTGGTTTTTGTCCAGGAGATAAGCCATCGAGTTCGCGAAGAGCAGCATCATCGGCGAGTGCACCCATTGTTGCAAAACCATCAAAAACCTCTGGTGCTAGAGGGGCTTCACTGGTTCCGACAATTGCTATTCGATGGCTGCCAGTCTGAATATCTCTAATTCCCTGACGCAAGTTGTACAGAAAAGTGGCGCAGGCAGCGACACTGGTGCCAGTTGTTCCTAAATTGCCAATTAAATAGGCATTGATAAAATCTGCGGGCATTTCTGCATAGCCCAAGGCCAGTTGTTTCGACGATACTTTCTTGCCCAGCAACCTAGCTTGCAGCATGCCACCGTAGCCGTTGTAATCCATTTGTCCCAGGCCACTGCCGGCGTAGACGCATATTTGGTCGGGTGAAACTTTTTGCTTGAGTTCATCCCAATCAAGGCCCA
>CAWKZI010000199.1:0-5197 GCA_963854365.1 Gammaproteobacteria bacterium | reverse complement strand
GATCCTGCAATAATAACTAGGGTTGTTTGGGCGCTAACACTTGGGATAATAGCTATTATTCTCTTGATGGGTGGAGGATTAGATGCGCTTCAAACATCTGTTATTGTAACTGGCCTTCCTTTTGCGGTGATTGCGTTTGTTGCTGCAAGAAATTTATATAAACAATTAAAGATTGATTCCAATAAAATTTAGTGGTGTGATGACGGATATTTTATTTCTTCAATCCAGATATAATAAAAAAACGAACAGTAGCTCATATGACGAAGAAATCCTCTAAATTCCCTTCAGATGCAGAAGTAGTTATAGTCGGCGTAGGTGGCATAGTCGGATCGATGCTCGCATACTGGCTTACAGAACTCGGCCAAAAAAATATCGTAGGGTTGGAAAAATCTACTGTAATTCCTTCAGATATAGCATCCACAGCTCACGCTTCGGACTTTGTCTACAGCACAACTCACGACAAACTAAGCAACTGGACAACCGCCTTTAGCCGTAATTTTTATGAAGACAATGGCTTCTTCCTGAAAAAAGGAGGTCTTGAAATCTGCCGTAAAGACGACGATGCATGTTGGGAGGAACTCAAGCGAAAGGTGGCATCAGGCAAAGCCTTTGGAACTAATGTCAGGCTAATTTCGGCGTCTGAAGCCAAAGAAAAATTTCCTTTATTAGAAGAAGAATCAATACGCGGCGCAATGTGGGATCCAGATGCTGGTTTAGTAACACCCCGCTCACAGGATGTCGTGCGCTTTGCCGTAGAAAGCGCTAAAGAAAAAGGTGCGCTGACCACATACACTGATACACCAGCTGTGGGCTTTGAAATTGAGAATGGACGTATTACTGGAGTAAAAACGGATAAAGGAACAATCAAAACTGACAAAGTTGTAATTGCATCAGGAATCTGGGGTCCTTTAATGGGAGGGATGGCTGGCGTTCCAGTACCACTAATGCCATTGGAACACCCTTTATTATTTTTTGGTCCACTCCCGGAAGCACAAGGCGCGGAGGATTTTCTCGTCTATCCACTGCTTCGTGATCAAGGTAATTCAGCTTACGTCAGAGATACAGGAAGACTTCATGGGGGGATGCTTGAATGGGGATTTTACGAGGATAAAGAACCTCGACTGGTTGACCCGGAAGACATTGGTAATCCCGAGAAAACGATGGGCTCTGACTCAATGAGATACCTGGATCTTGAAGAAATAGCAGAACCTTTAGAAAAAGCGTTAGAAACGACGCCTATACTTAATGAATTAGGCTGGGATGAAAGAAGTTCATTCAATGGCTTACTATCTGTAACTTCTGACGGTGGCTCTTTAATCGGTGAAAGCCCTGAAGTTAGAGGCTTTTGGTTATGCGAAGCAGTGTGGGTTAAAGACGGTCCTGGTTGTGCAAGACTGTGTGCCGAACAGATGATAAATGGCAAAACACAGGTGGACATGCACTCTTTTGACATTGCCAGATTTTATCCCGCACAAAAAGAAAAAGCGTTTGTTAAAACACGAGCTTTTGAAAATGCTCAAACTATTTATACCCCTGCTGTTCACCCCAGAGAGCCCTATATAAGCCAAAGAGAACTATTTGTCAGTCCCTTTTATTCAAGGGAAAAAGAGCTTGGGGGCTACTTTGATAATGAAGTTGCCGGCTGGGAACGTGCCTTAGCCTATGAGAGCAATAGACAAAAACTTGATAATTATTTGCAGGAAGTCCCTGTTCGAGAAAACGAATGGGATCGACGCCATGTACCTTACGAGATCGCTAATGCAGAACATTTAGCCATGAGTGAATCGGCTGGAATGATTAATCTATCTCACTTCGCGATCATGGACATAAAGGGCTCAGATGCAGAACGCATGTTGGAGTATCTTTCCGTGGCGAAGATTGGCGACAACACTCCTGAAGGGAGAATCATCTATACTAATTTCCTGGACGAGGATGGTGGTGTCCATGCAGACCTGACAATCTCCCGCTTGGGCACAGATCGTTATCGGGTGGTAACTGGTGGTGCTGATGGCAACCGAGACTGGGTGAGCTTACGCAATTATCGAGACGATCAGGGACTGGAAGCAGACATTAATATTAGGACCCACGATATGTCAACTTTAGGATTATGGGGACCTCAAGCAAAAGATGCCCTGGGCCATTTTATTGATCCCAGTGAAATCAGCATCGAGAATTTTCCCTTTGTTGGAGCAAAATATCTGACCCTCAATTTATCTGGCGGAAAAAAGATTGATGTCTGGGCAGCACGCATTTCCTATGTCGGAGAGAGCGGCTGGGAAATCTATTTGAACAATGATAGTGAAGAGGGCTTGGCGCTTTATGACTCTCTACTTGAGGTTGGAGTTGTGCCAGTTGGTATCGAAACTTACGCCAACAGTCGACGCCTAGAAAAGAGCTTTCGACTTCAAGGTGCAGATCTAGAGACCGAATACAATGCTTGTGAATCGGCTGTTCAAAGACTTAAGGTCAAAGCAGCGGATTTCCATGGCAAAACAGCACACCTTGCTCAACGAGAAGAAGAGCCTAGCGCAATTCTATGCACCATGACACTGGATAACCTAGATGTTTCGGGTACTGGTTCGCGCTATCCGGTTGGCATCTCACCAATCATCGATCCTGATACAGGCGAAGTACCGGTAGATAGCAAAGGTCGCCGGTCCTATAGCACCAGCATGTCATACTGCCCATCAATCAAAAAACACGTAGTCATGGGTTATTTGCCTAAAAACATCGCTACACAAGGCAAGTCCCTGTCATTGGAGTACTTTAACGAAAACGGTGATGGCATTTATCCCATTACCGTTCAGATAGTTGGCAAGGGGTCTCTTTATGATCCTAATAATGAAAGGGTTCGTTCTTAACCGGAGTAAGATAAAATTATGTCAGAAAGAAAACGCAGAAGCCGAGCTGGTGGAAGAAAAAATAAAAGAGCAGCCAGAGAGCAAGGCACAAGAAAATATCGACCATATATTGAACGTAATATTCCATATTTTGAAATTTTAAATGAGGAAGGACTGGCTTTAATAGAAAAGAATGCCGATATTCTACTTGAGGAAATTGGAGTTGAGTTCCGAGATTTCCCGAAAGCGCTAGATTTATTTAAGAATGCTGGTGCTGATATTGATGGTGAGCGCGTTCATTTTCCGCCAGGATTTTGTAGGGAAATCATTCAATCAAATGCCCCAAGAGAATATACACAGCACGCAAGGAACCCAGCTAATAATGTTATTATTGGGGGGCGAAGAACAGTTCTTGTTCCAGCTTATGGGTCACCATTTGTTAGGGATTTAGATAAAGGTAGGCGATACGCAACAATTGAAGACTTTAGAAATTTTGTAAAATTAGCATACATGAGCCCAAATCTTCACCACTCGGGTGGAACTATATGTGAGCCAGTTGATGTGCCTGTAAATAAACGTCACTTTGACATGATATATAGTCATATTAAATACAGCGATAAACCATTTATGGGGTCGGTAACACATCCAGAAAGAGCTGAAGATACTGTGTCAATGGCGAAGCTAGTTTTTGGCGAAACCTTTCTCGAAGAAAATACTGTCTTAACCAGCTTGATTAATGCAAATTCACCTTTAACGTTTGATGACACAATGCTTGGTGCTGCTACTGTGTATGCTGAGAATAATCAAGCAACAATGATTTCACCCTTTATTCTAGCTGGAGCAATGTCGCCAGTTACGATAGCGGGTACCGTTACACAGATTCTAGCTGAAGCACTTGCAGGCATGGCTTATATTCAACTTGTTAAATCAGGAGCTCCGGTAATATTTGGGACATTTGCAAGCGCAGTTTCTATGCAATCAGGAGCCCCCACATTTGGCACTCCAGAGCCTGGTCATGTAATGACAATTGTTGGTGCGCTTGCTAGACGATTAGGGGTGCCCTTTCGAAGCGGTGGTGGATTATGCGCATCAAAAATTCCGGACGCACAAGCTGCTTATGAATCAGCTAATACATTGCAAGCTTCTGCCTTAGCGGGAGTCAATTTTATGCTGCATACAGCTGGCTGGCTTGAAGGCGGTCTCTCTATGGGGTATGAGAAATTTATAATGGATGCAGATCAAGCGGGAATGCTTGCTGTGATGCTTGAAGGTGTTGATTTATCTGAAAATGCTCAAGCAATGGATGCCTTCAGGGAGATTGGTCCAGGCGGTCACTTTTTAGGTGCGGCGCATACACAAGCCAATTTTGAGTCAGCTTTTTATCGGTCTGAACTCGCTGATAACAACAGTTTTGAGCAATGGGAAGAAGAAGGAAGTTTTGACTGTGCAATGCGAGCCAATTTAAAATGGAAAGAAATGTTAAAAGAATACGAAGCTCCAAAATTGGATCCTGCAATTGATGAAGCTTTACTTGAGTTTATAGCTAAGAGAAAATCTGAATTTGAAGATAGGGATTATTGATTTAAATCATTATGAAGTATTTTAGATTACCAATAACAATTGAGTGAGGTTATTTTATGAGCGACTGGAATGAGGGAAATGAAGAGGATATTATCTTAGCTGATTTATCCGATGAAGAGCTTGTGGAGCAAATGGCTGATGACTTATATGATGGCCTTAAGGAAGAAATAGAAGAAGGCACCAATATATTATTGGCACGTGATTGGTCTCCAGAGAAGGTCTTAAACGAGGCGCTTGTGGCTGGAATGACTATTGTTGGCATAGATTTTCGCGATGGGATTCTTTTTGTGCCAGAGGTCTTAATGGCAGCGAATGCTATGAAGGGCGGCATGGCTATCCTTAAACCTTTATTGGCTGAGACCGGCGCTAAACCAGTTGGTACTATGGTTATAGGGACGGTTAAAGGCGATATTCATGATATTGGAAAAAATCTTGTTGGCATGATGCTAGAAGGAGCAGGTTTTGAGGTGTTTGATATTGGCATTAATAGTTCGGTGGAAGATTTTTTTGCTGCAATGGAAAAACATAAACCTGATGTATTGGGAATGTCGGCTCTTCTTACTACAACCATGCCCTATATGAAAGTAGTAATAGATGAAATGGTAAAAAGAGGAATACGAGATGATTATATTGTTCTTGTTGGGGGTGCTCCATTGAATGAAGAATTTGGAGCATATGTTGGTGCAGATCGATATTGTAGGGATTCAGCTGAGGCAGCTGCGGTTGCAGTGGCAATGGTGACAGAGCGTCGACAGAGCTCTGCTTAAAAAGATTAA
>CAWKZI010000198.1:0-5197 GCA_963854365.1 Gammaproteobacteria bacterium | reverse complement strand
AGACTTCCTTCTCCTGCGTTACTGTTCTAAAAACATCTTCCAATTGCCCGCGGCTTACATGAAATTCTGTAACTGGCCAATTCTTAGACTGTGCAATTTCAGATACTTGAGTAAAGATTGGGTTTCCCTCTCTAGATAGGATTGTATAAGAATATTTTTCTTCCTGGTCTTTTTCCACTACACCGACATCAGCTACTTCCGACAAGTCAGCGGCAAGATTATACTCGCCAGTGAGCCTAACACTTACAGCATGGTGATATTTCGATTGTGCTTCTAAGTCTTTTGGTGTGGCATCGGCAACAATTTTCCCAGCCGAAATTATTATGGCTCGAGTACAGACAGCTGTCACTTCTTCCAATATATGGGTCGAAATAATCACAATCTTATCTCGAGCGAGGTTTTTTATTAATTCTCTTACATGATGTTTTTGATTGGGGTCCAAACCGTCAGTCGGCTCGTCGAGAATCAATACCTTAGGGTCATGCATAATTGCCTGCGCCAAGCCAACCCTTCTTCTAAAACCCTTGGATAATGTATCAATAATCTGATGCTGTACTGACACCAATTTAACTTCATGAATCACACGTTGAACTTTCTCAGTAATTTCGCTACCACGAAATCCCCTAACCTCAGCAATAAAGTTGAGAAACTGCAGAGTTGTCATATCTCCGTATGAGGGAGCTCCTTCAGGGAGATAGCCAATCAAAGTCTTAGCTTCGATAGGGCTTTTCGTTATGTCATAGCCGTCGATGGTAACTGAACCAGAAGAAGGCGATAGAAAGCCAGTAATTACTTTCATGGTAGTAGATTTTCCAGCTCCATTGGGCCCGAGAAAACCTAGTACCTCACCTTCTCCTACATTAAAGCTAAGGTCGTCGATGGCAGTAAATTGGTCAAATTTCTTAGATAAATTATTAATTTCAATCATTTTCTTTTTGTTCCTAAAACAGTTTGATACTTGCACTTCAAATTGCCTTAAACCCTCAAATCACAGGATTTCAGCCGCAAATGTGATGGGCAAATATAGGCGTACCGTCTATAATTTTCAAGATTCTTCATGAACTAGGACAATTTCTACATTATAAGCGATCTAGAGAGATGGTATAACCAATTCGTTCTGTGTTTATGCTACGCCGAGATGTATAATTGCTAGCTTCTGAACCGGCCAAATTGGACGTTTCCAATGCGTACACGAAACTGCCTTCTAGCGATAATACTCTTGACCCTCAGTCTAACCCATTGTGGCCAAAAGGGTGCCCTAATTGAGCCTGAGCAAACTTCGTTTACAGCGGTTTTCAAATAGTCCCAACAAAAATTTGGGATTCTTACTTTACAAATCAAATGATAAGCAATGGATCATTTTAATTACCAGGGCAATTCTCTATTTGCTGAAGACGTAGCAGTGGCAGATATTGCAACAAAGTATGGCACGCCCTGCTTCATTTATTCCCGCGCGACTCTAGAGCGGCATTATCGGATGTATGAAGAGGCGTTAGCAGAACTTCCAAATATGATCTGCTTCGCCGTAAAAGCAAATTCGAATCTCGCTGTGCTCAATGTCCTAGCTCGCCTGGGCGCGGGTTTCGATATAGTTTCTGCCGGGGAACTAGATCGAGTGATTGCCGCGGGAGGCGACCCCACTCGAGTCATATTCTCAGGGCTGGGAAAGAGAGCTGAAGAAATCGAAAAGGCTCTAGATGCCAATATTCATTGCTTCAATATAGAGTCAACAGCGGAGTTGAAACGAATTAATTCCATCGCAGTCGCCAAAGGGTGCATTGCTCCAATTTCAATTCGTGTGAATCCTGACGTGGACGCGAAAACTCACCCCTATATTTCAACTGGATTAAAAGAGAATAAATTTGGTATCGCCAGCGATCAAGCAATGGATGTATATCGTGTCGCAGCGAATATGCCGGGGATTGAAGTCATAGGTATCGATTGTCATATTGGCTCGCAATTAACTAGTACTGGGCCTTTTATAGATGCAATAAATCGACTTTTAAAAATAGTAGATAATCTTGCAGCAGAGGGTATCAAGTTGCGTCACCTCGATATGGGTGGAGGCCTAGGCGTTACCTACAATCAAGAACAGCCTCCCTTACCTTCGGATTTAATTGCTGCCGTTAAAGCTCGTTTTAAGGATAGAGTTTTAAGCCTGCTGGTTGAGCCGGGCAGATCAATCTCGGCGAATGCGGGAATCTTTGTAACCAAAGTCGAATATTTGAAGTGCAATGAGCATAAGAATTTTGCCATAGTCGACGGTGCGATGAATGATTTGATCCGTCCGGCTTTATACAATGCGTGGCAGGAGATCGTGCCAGTTCAAAAAAGAGACGGAGAGGTTAAATCGTATGACGTTGTTGGACCAGTCTGCGAATCCGCAGATTTTTTAGGCAAGGAAAGAGACCTTAACATTGAGGCAGATGATTTATTAGCAGTTAGGTCATCGGGTGCTTACAGCTTTGTAATGAGCAGCAATTACAATACCCGTTCCCGTGCTCCTGAGTTGATGGTCGATGGTAGCAATGTCCATGTAGTCCGTGCCAGAGAAACAGTATCTTATCAATTAGAATTAGAAAGAGTCTTATCTTACTAACCTGGGTAAATAAGTCGATAAATGATTATGCAAATTCCATTTACAAAAATGCATGGACTAGGAAACGACTTCATCGTCCTCGATTTAGTTTCTAATTTTTTTGTCTTAACTCCTGATCAAATAAAGATCCTCGGTGACAGAAGATTTGGAATTGGTTTCGATCAGCTATTACAGGTAGAACCACCTAGTGAGGCCGAAATAGATTTCAATTATCGTATTTTCAATATGAATGGCGAAGAAGTTGAGCATTGTGGGAATGGTGCTCGATGTTTCGCCCGATTCGTGAAAGACAAAGGGCTGTCTGACAAAAATCTCCTAAAGGTTAAAACAGTTAATCGCGTTCTTACACTCGAGTTAAGAGAGAATGGCGAGGTGACTGTTGATATGGAAAGACCTGAGTTTTCACCTTCTTCAATTCCTTTCAACAATATCGAACAAAGCTCTGTTTATACCAGAACCCTTGTTATTAAAGGGGTTAAGCAAGATATCGAATTCACCGCATTATCCATGGGCAATCCACATGCGGTAATAATAGTTGAAGACCTTGATAACATGGCCGTAAAAGATATTGGAGAAGTACTCGGTAAGCACCTAGATTTTCCAGAAGGTGTAAATGTTGGCTTCGCTCAAATTGTCTCCAGAGAAGAGATAAATTTGCGCGTATTTGAGCGAGGTGCTGGCGAGACATTGGCATGCGGCACAGGTGCTTGTGCCGCTGTCGCCGCTGGTTGCTTAAGAGGTCTATTAGGTGATACCGTCAAGGTGAATTTACTAGGTGGTCAATTGACTATTAAATGGCAGCAAGGTGACTCTCCCGTTTTAATGACAGGACCTGTGAAAACGGTTTATGAGGGAACAATTGAGCTATGAGTACTAAAGTGTCAGTAGCTACAAAAATAATGGAAACAAGTGGCAATGAACTTAGCGCTGATCAGATCGCTGACTACCTAAGGAAGAATCCAGAATTTTTTATCGGCCAGGAAGACTTGCTTTCAGATCTGTCCCTTCCTCATGAAAGTGGTAAAGCCATATCCTTACTGGAACGACAAGTTACTATACTAAGAGATCGCGGAATTGAAGCCCGCTTGAAGTTAAGCAACTTATTAGAGAACGCCCGCAACAATGATCAACTTTTTGATACAACGCGAAATTTAGTCTTGGCATTACTACGAGCCGATAATCTCACTGAGGTTTCCGCAGTTGTACAAGATCAATTGTCTAATCATGCAAATATAGATGCATGTGAAATTATTCTAATCAAGCAGCCTCAACTTCACGTTTCAAATGCAGTAAGAACTGATTCTGAGAAAACTTTGCAATCAAACTTCGCTGACGTCTTTAGATTAAAGCGCTCCCACTGTGGTGCTTTGACTCAAGACCAAATTGACTATCTATTTTCTTATTCTGGAAAAAACATTAAATCGACTGCTTTATGCCCGGTGGTTGGCAATAGTGAAGTACTAGCATTATTAGCTTTTGGAAACCAGGAAGAAAATTTCTTTAATATTAACTTAGACACTCTATTTCTGGATTTCATTGGACATGTTGTCGGTGCTGTTTTTTACAGAATGATGGCAGAAAATGTTAGCTAAGCGAAACCAGAATCTACAAACGTGCAACCTACATTAATATTATTCCCTAATGCCTAAAAAAACCTCTGCCGAAGAGGCCCCTCTAATCTCGATTATCTGCCGAACAATCGGGCGGCCCGAATTAGAAAAAACTCTTAATTCAATCAGTAAGCAGACCCATCCTAACGTTGAATTAGTTCTCGTCGATGCTGGCGCAAAAGGCTTGCCCGCTATTGCTTCATCTTTTGAAGAAATCAATCTGAAGTTTGTAACTGCTGAAAACCCATTGACCAGACCCCAAGCTGCAAACGCCGGTCTAGATGCGGCAAGTGGTGATTTTCTAATGCTATTGGATGATGATGATTGGATAGCGGACGATCACCTTGAAGGCCTCGTGAAGTTTTCTGCGAATCACCAAAATGCAAAAGCGGTATACAGTAGTACTCAGAAAACCACCCATCAGGGCGAGCCGTTGGAAGTGCTTTTTAGCCATGCCTTTGACCCTGTGCTGCTAATGCACGACAACTATATCCCCATCCATTCAATGCTTTTCCATAAATCCTTATTGGAACATGGCTGTCGGTTCGATGAGAATTTCGATATTTTTGAAGACTGGGATTTTTGGTTGCAACTAAGCCAACACACTAACTTCAAGCATTTGGACAAAATAACAGCATTCTATCGAGAAGGCGGAAAATCAGAGACGGCCGGTGAAGATAGTCAGTCTCGCTATGACAATTCAGGGCTAGTAGGAAAAGGTAGGTCTGCACTATTTTCGAAGTGGCTAGAACGTTGGAATGGTTCGCAAATGAACCAAGTACTTGGCGACATGGACCAGTCTTCGTTAATTGAAGCAACAACAATTTCTTTATATGAAATTCAGGAAATTAATCAACAGCAGCAACATCAGCTCCTAGCCATTAGTCAGGAACTCTCAACAACAAATCAGGAACTCTCAACAACAAATCAGGAACTCTCAACAATAAATCAGGAACTCTCAACAACAAATCAGGAACTCTTAACAACA
>CAWKZI010000197.1:0-5213 GCA_963854365.1 Gammaproteobacteria bacterium | reverse complement strand
TTCGCAAGTCGAATCAAAACAACTAACAAGCTGATCGAAATTGAAGATTTAGTTCAAGGTCACTATGAACAAAATTTAGAACGGGACACCGGGGACTTCGTGCTGTGCAGAAAAGATGGATTAATTGCTTATCAGCTTGCGGTAGTCGCAGATGATGAATTTCAAAATATCAGTCATGTTATTCGCGGATTTGACCTACTTGAGTCCACCCCGAGACAGATATACCTGCAACAACTTCTAAGTTACCAAACACCTGAATATGCGCATGTTCCAATAATCACCAATGAACAAGGCCAAAAACTCAGCAAACAACATTTTGCTAAATCTATAGAAGTTAAAAATGCCCGCACTATAATAATTGCCGCATTGAGGCATCTCGGTCAAAACCCCCCTCAATTGAGTGACTTCTCAGGTACTGAAGCACTCCTCAAATGGGCTGAGACCAACTGGGATATACAGGCGATACCCAAGTTAGCTACTATCTCACAAGAATTCTTGGAATAAGAGCAGACCTGTGTATATACCTCGACCCATTCTCATTCTTCTCATCATAATTTACCTGTTATTCCTTATTAGCATTGATTGGATCAATCAAATCGATGGCGCATGGTATCGTCCATTTGTTATTGGCTTGATAGTTATAGCTGTTGCCAAGTGGGCCCATCGGGAACAAGAAACTGATGAACCCGAATAAGTGCGCTCCACTACTCGAACTGGTGGTCAAATTTCGCAGCAGGCCAAATAAGTTGGATTCTTCGTTTTGATGAATTATGAACTAACAACCATAATAGGCTTAGGCAGTTGCTATCTTCTGTTGTTGTTTGGAATCGCTTATATTACTGAGCGTGGCTGGATTCCTGAAAAGGTCGTTCGTCACCCCATAGTCTATGTTCTCTCTTTAGGCGTCTTCGCCAGTGTTTGGGCATACTACACTTCAGTTGGAAACGCACTCAGAGATGGCTACGGGTACCTGGCTCAGTCAATTGGGATCTCCATTGCATTTATCTTCTCTCCTCTTCTACTTCGACCTCTTCTGGAGTTAACAAGAACATATCAACTGAGCTCTCTAGCCGACCTCATGGCATTTCGATATCGCTCACCGTGGGCAGGAACGCTTTCTACGCTGGTAATATTGATCGGTGTTACACCCTTAATTTCGCTACAAATACGAGCTGTTGCTGATACTGCAGAAATTTTGTCTCCTACTGCACCACAGGGCTCAATTGCATTCGGCTTTTGCGTAATAATCACACTGTTCTCTATCCTCTTCGGCACTTCTCGCCGAGCAGGTCGTGCCCGTCACGATGGACTGGTTATGGCTATTGCTTTTGAGTCATTAGTTAAATTAATTGCCTTTCTTGCCGTAGGTATATTCGCGATAGTTGGGGGCTTTGGTGGCATAGAAGGTATGACTGAATGGCTGAATGATCGGCCAGAATTGATAAATAGCCTAAAAAGAACTGACCATTTCAGCTCTTTTCATGTAATGGCACTGCTATTTTTTACCGCATCTGTAGCGATGCCCCATATGTTCTATGCAACTTTTAATGAGAATAAGGGGCTCAAA
This sequence comes from Gammaproteobacteria bacterium, assembly GCA_963854365.1. Taxonomy (GTDB): domain Bacteria; phylum Pseudomonadota; class Gammaproteobacteria; order Pseudomonadales; family Pseudohongiellaceae; genus UBA9145. The sequence goes on along the minus strand of CAWKZI010000197.1, from coordinate 3,646 downwards.
GCACTCTCATTCGCGAGCTGGGGAGTACCCCTGTACTTTTTACTCATCAGCTTGCCTATTCTTCCCATTCTCTGGGCCGGTTTGAAATCTGGCAGCGCTGTACAGGTTGAATATTTGCCTGTGATAATAGGAGTGGCCTATGACGTCCCCTTCTTTACAATTCTCGCTTATCTAGGCGGGCTCTCGGCCGCCAGTGGTCTAATTATTGTCATTACACTTGCTCTATCGAACATGTGTTTAAACCACCTCATTTTGCCTGTCACTCAGCCTCCGGCAAATAGCGACATTTATCGTTGGCTGTTATGGAAACGAAGAGTTCTTATAACAGCTCTCATTTGGGCAGGCTTCCTATTCCATTACTTACCGGAAGACCGCGTTAGCATTCAAATTATTGGAGCGGTGGCATTTACAGCTTGCTTGCAGTTCTTGCCTGGCATGCTGGCAATTCTTTATTGGCCACAGGGAAATAGAAAAGGGTTCATGATAGGGCTGGCCGCAGGCGTATTCATTTGGTTTCTGTTCCTTATGCTACCTCTATTCTTGAATTCTGGTCCGCTATCTTTGGTGTCGATAAACTGGCGAGAAATTGCAGTAGTCTCTCTTATTCTGAATAGTGTTGTCTTCGTCACAACTTCAGTAATAAGTACAAGCACTGATGAAGAACGCAACGCAGCTGATATCTGCACACTCGACACTATTAAAAGAAGGAAACGCAGTGGCTTGGTCGCCAAATCACCAGATGAATTTGTTAGAAGTCTTAGTAAACCTCTCGGAAAGAAAACAGCCACTCGAGAAGTAATGCAGGCTATCAATGATCTAAATATTACGACTGAAGACTGTCGCCCTAATTCTCTTCGCTTATTGCGAGGGCGGTTAGAAGCCAACCTTTCTGGTTTGTTAGGCCCGAGCATTGCGAGGGAAATTATTGATGGATATCTTCCATACAGTATAGTTTCCCAGCATGGCAGCTCTGATCTTAGTGTTATCGACAATCGAATGGAATCTTATCGCAGCAATCTCTCTGGCATGGCTGCAGATCTGGACAATTTACGGCGTTATCATCGTCAAATCTTACTCGACCTACCCTTGGGAGTATGCTCGTTAAATTATGAAAACGAAGTGATTATTTGGAATCATGCACTAGAAGAGTTTACTGGAATTCAGAGTATTGACATTGCAAGCACCCAATTAAGTGACTTTCCCCAACCATGGCGTATCTTGCTGACAAACTTCATTGAAGAAGATTCGAACCATTCTTATAAGCATACCTTTCAATTAGGGGGTAGCGAAAAGTCCGTTAATTTACATAAAGCATTGATTGAAAAATCCGGAAAAGAAGATTCCATGCACGAAGGCATAATTATTCTTATCGAAGACATAACTGAAACTGAGTTATTAGAAGCAGAGCTAACCCATAGTGAGCGCTTGGCTTCTATTGGCAGGCTTGCGGCCGGCGTAGCTCATGAGATAGGCAATCCAATAACTGGAATTGCTTGTTTAGCTCAGACCATAAGGGATGAATTTGAAGAGAGTGAATTAAATGGCCTCGCTGAGCAGATCATTGAACAAACTGATAGAACATCAAAAATTTTACAATCCTTAGTAAATTTTGCTCACGCTGGCACAAATAAGACCCGCTATGAAAATAAAATAGTCTCTATATTTGATTGCATGGAAGAGGCAAAAACTCTCATCTCATTAGATACGAAAAGCAAAGATTTTAATTTCACTTTGGAGTGTGAACCAAAGGCAAGAATTCTAGGGGACTCACAACGACTGCTGCAGGTTATGGTTAACCTCATTAACAATGCCAGAGATGCCTCACAGCCTAATAGCAATATTTTCCTAATCGCCATACTCGAAAGAGAGCAAGTAAAAATTACGATAGCCGATGAGGGGATTGGCATAGCACCGTCTATACGAGATAGAATTTTCGATCCTTTTTTCACTACTAAAGAAGCTGGAGAAGGCACGGGGCTTGGTTTGTCACTTGTCTTCAGCATAATGGAGGATTTGGGGGGTGATATTGATATAATTAGCCCTACGAATAAAGATAAGGGCACAGGGACGAAGGTAATACTTAGGTTTTCTTGTTATAATGACCCTCCATATAAAGAGCCCAAGCTAACAATAAGCTAAAGATCGAGCCAAAAGACATTAACTAATTTATTAAGTAAAAATTTAAGAATCAAATATGACTGCATTAAATCAGGTCTTAGTAGTAGAAGATGAAGTAATAATTCGCTCAGCATTGAAACGCTTACTCGAACGGCACGAGTATGAAGTGAGTGAAGCAGGCACCGTTAAAGAATCCATTGAAAATTTTGATATGGATGATTTTGACTTGATCATTAGCGATTTGCGCTTACCCGGAGCTCCGGGAACTGACTTGATTAAAGCAACAAACACACCTGTCTTAATCATGACTAGTTATTCCAGTATTCGCTCCGCTATCGATTCAATGAAAATGGGAGCCGTTGACTACATCGCTAAGCCTTTCGAACATAATGAATTAATAGAATCGGTCGCAAAGATCATGCGCGACCATCCTGCCGGCCGATTAAATAGAGGTTCATCAATAGAGGAAAGTTCGGAACCTCCGGTTCATGGTATGATAGGAAACTGTCCTCAGATGCTAGAGCTGTTTCGCCGTATTCGCAAAGTAGCGCTTACAAATTCCACCGTATTAATAAACGGCGAATCTGGAACAGGTAAAGAGTTAGTCGCTCGGGCTATACATAACTTAAGCAGTAGTCAGGGCCGTGAAATGATTTCGGTAAATTGCGCTGCAATACCCGAAAATTTAATCGAGTCTGAACTATTTGGGCACGAAAAAGGTGCTTTTACCGGAGCTACCGCTACGCGTACTGGCCTTGTGGAAGCAGCCAATGAAAGCACTTTGTTTTTGGATGAAATCGGCGAATTACCTTTAGAGGCGCAAGCAAGGCTCTTACGAGTACTCCAAGAAAACGAAATTCGTAAAGTTGGATCAGTCCAATCTCAAAAAGTGGATGTGCGTTTGGTGGTAGCCACTCATCGTGATTTGAAACAATTAGTGATTGATGGCAACTTTAGAGAAGACTTATATTACCGAATCAATGTAATGACCTTGCTTATTCCCCCTCTGCGAGATAGAGGTAATGACATACTCGAATTAGCTGAAGAAATCTTACTAAGAACCTGCAACCGATTAAAAACTCCGATTTTAAGTTTTAGCAATGCCGCACGACGGATAATATCAAATTATACTTGGCCTGGAAATGTTCGTGAATTGGAAAATGCTATTGAACGCTCCGTAGTGCTAGCTGAAACCAGCGTTATTGGTGAAGAATTATTAGCAATTGATGGTGAATTTCGAACGGATGATCCTGCGTTAATAAAAGCAGAAGCCAACCTCATTCACGCAGAACCTATTGAAGAACTTTCTCTTGAAGACTATTTTCAACGGTTTGTGATTGAGCATCAAGATTTGATGAATGAAACACAATTAGCAAAGAAACTAGGTATTAGTAGAAAATGCCTTTGGGAACGTCGTCAAAGATTCGGCATACCCCGGAAGAAAAAACAGACTAATTAACACTGATTCAGTATCCAGCTCACTGCCTGGAAGGCCCAAAAATATATTTCCAACTGTAAAACCACGAGA
>CAWKZI010000196.1:0-5257 GCA_963854365.1 Gammaproteobacteria bacterium | reverse complement strand
TTGGTGAACGTTGCATTGCCTTCGGCGGCATAATAGGTCCGGTAATGCAAAACGGTATCTACAACAATAATTACCAATTTGTACAAACTAAAGATCATGTCCTGCTCATGTCGGAAATGGGCCATGAGGTGCGCATTATTCCATTTGCTGACGAACACAGTAACGAAGACCTTCAGCCTTGGTTCGGTGATTCCATAGCCACGTACGAAGGCGATACGCTGGTAATTGAAACCATCAATACCAATCCACTACAAGGCTCCTACATCTCACCGACAGGAAAGGTCACCGAGCGATTAACTCGCTGGTCAGAAGATGAGATTTTCTATGAATTTACAGTGGAAGACCCAGCAATCTACACTCAGCCCTGGAGTGGAGAGATATCTTACTATAAAGAGACGGCATTGTTCGAATATGCCTGTCACGAAGGAAATTATTCTTTACCTGGAATACTGGCTGGTGCCAGAAGAGCTGAAATGGATGCCCTTGCTCAGTAAGTAAGTAAGTAAGTAAGGTGATCACCGCTTGTTAACTACCTCTGATTACTACTAGGAAACAATTATGTATTGTGTTTCACAAAACTCCACTGAGTTAAGAAAAGGTTTTGTTTCTCTTGGCTTATTGCTATCGATGTCCTTTCTGCTGGTTGGCACGGGCAAGCTTTACGCCGCCGCAGAGCCTGCCCTTACATTTGAGGCTCTCTATGAGCAACAGTGTTCAGTTTGCCATGGTAATGAACTGCAGGGAGAAGCAATCGGTGTGCCGCTTGTGGGTAGAGATCTTCTCCATGGCCAGTCACTTGAAGAATTGGCTATCAGTATCGCAGATGGCTTTCCTGATTCAGGAATGCCTGCTTGGTCGGAGACTCTCAGCACAAATCAGATAAGAACATTGGCAGTATTCATCGCTGAACAAAGAGACTCAATGCCAAACGGAGTGTTCAATGTCTCTACTCCAATACAGTTCCCTGAAGGTGTTGTCGCCAGTGACAAACATTCGTTTACGGCAGTGCCGGTGGTAGAAGGGCTGGAAGAACTTATTTTCTCAATGGAGATTCTGCCCGACAAACAGTTCCTCGTTACCGAGAGAACGGGAGGGCTCCTCTTAATCTCTGCCGATGGCCAAGAATCAACAATGCTTCAGGGCACGCCAAAAGGCTATTACAACGATGCTAACCCCCGCGGCGGCATTGGTTCGATGCTTGAAGTAATACTGCATCCTGAATACGCTGACAACGGCTGGATCTATTTGCACTTCTCAGATCGCTGCGAAGATTGTACTGCCCAAAGCAGGCAATATAATAGGCCAGCAAGTATGAACAAAGTTGTCAGAGGTCGCATAGAAGACGATCAATGGATTGATCAGGAAACCATCATCGAATTCGACAAGGCAAGTTATCAAATCGGCTCTGACATCGGTGCTGGCGGAAGAGTTGCATTCGACAGCGAAGGACATCTCTTCTTCTCAATAGGTGCCAGGAGCCCCAATACTATGTCAGGCGTGCAAGACCTGGCGTTACCCTGGGGGAAAATACACCGCGTGAATCTCGATGGCAGCATTCCCGAGGACAACCCTTATGTTGGCGATGACAGTGCGCTAGATAGTATTTGGAGCAGGGGGCACCGTAGTCCACATGGATTGGAAGTCAATCCGCTCAGTGATGAATTGTGGAGCACAGAAATGGGCCCGAGAGGCGGAGATGAACTCAACATCATTAAGCCTGGTGGTAATTTCGGTTGGCCATTACACAGTCTTGGTATCAACTACTCTGGCACCGAAGTGAACTACGGTAGGGATGAATTAGAATTCTTTCGTATCGAAGATATTGAAATGCCTTTGGTAGATTTTACGCCATCTCCTGCGGTATCCAGTTTTATTTTCTATCAAGGTGATGCCTTCCCTGAATGGAAGAATGACATTTTGATGGGCACGCTAAAATCTCAGCAGCTCTTCCGTTTCAGTATTGATGGGAACAGAGTAATTGAACAGGAAATCTTGTTGGATGATTTCGCCAGAGTGCGGGACATAGAATCAGGCGTAGATGGCGAGATTTATCTTCTGCTTGAGAATGGCGCAGGCAGTAAAATTGCCCGACTGATGCCAGAATCTGTCGAAGTTACTGAGTAGTGCCAGTGTAAAAATGCTGAGCAGAAGGATATAGAGTAAAACCACACGCCGATTTTTACTCTATATCCAATGACTATTTACATAATTTTCAGTTCCATCTGAATCCTATAGGAGATTTAAAATGAGAATAATTATTCGCAACGCACTATTACTTCTTACCTTTTCACTTTTCGCACAACTAGCAACGGCTGACGTAAGTGGCAACTGGACTTTTGCCGTTGTATTAGGCGAAGCAGGTAGTGGAAATGCAGAGATTACACTGGCTCAAGAAGCCGAAGGAAAAATGTCTGGAAGCTACTCTGGACAACTGGCAAATGGACCAATTGCTGGAACCTATGAGGGTAACAATTTCGAATTTACATTCACAAGTGTTGCACTGGGCGCGGACATAACTTACCGAGGAGAGTTAGAAAGTGACGGTACGGTTAAAGGCTCTGTCATTGTGCAAGGGAATTCCATGGGTACTTTTACGGGCAAGAAAAAAATATAGGCCGAAGGCAAATTGATACATTGGCCAACAGCTAACAAATAAATCAAAGGAAATAAGGTCTTAGATAATGGAAAATTATTTCACCAGCAAGCGATTTCTGCCTTTACTAGTTTTAGCCTTCTGTGGGTTCAGCGGTTTAAGCATTGCGCAAGATTTACCCTGGGCGAGCAACGCCGAAGAGGTCGGCATGTCTACAGAACAACTAAATCGCATTAACGATGTTATACAAGGACATATTAATGCAGGCACTATTCAGGGCGCTGTTACTGGCGTTGCTCGTCGCGGCAAAATAGTGCACCTCGAGACGCATGGGCTCATGAATGTTGCCGATGGCAAACCCATGCAGGAGGATGCTCTGTTCATAATGATGAGCTCTACCAAGCCTATACTTGGTGTTGCAGCAATGATGTTGATAGAGGAGGGATTGATTCGTCCTAGCGATCCAGTCAGCAAGTGGATTCCAGAATTCGCAGAAATGCAGGTTGCTGTACTGCGCGATCCCGTGGATGAGGATATCAGTCCCCCCTACGTTCTCCCGACCAACGTTCCTGAGCACCGCTTAGTACCCGCCGAGCGCGAGATTACGGTGCATGACATACTCACACATACATCGGGGATCGCCTCTGGCGGCTTAGGTAACGCTATCTCGGAGGATGCGGTTATGTGGTTAGATACACGTACTTCGCTTGCCATGAACGTACCGAAGTACGGCGACATTGTGCTAGATTTTCAGCCAGGGGATCGTTGGCGTTACAGCGCGGCCACTGCACTGGATGTAATCGCACGAATTATTGAAATCGAATCTGGTTTATCTTTTGATGAGTTCGTACAGCAGCGCATATTCGAGCCTCTCGGTATGAACGACACGTGGTGGAACGTGCCCGAAGAATATCAGGATCGTCTTATCGATATCGTCGGCAGCGACACCGCTACTCCCCCCAATTCGGCTATCTATGATACGAGTCATTCGACTTATTTCGGGGCCTCCTATGGACTTAAAAGTACAGCAGGCGACTATCTGCGCTTCGAGCAGATGCTGGTAAACGGCGGAGAACTCTTCGGCAACAGGTTGTTAAAGCCTCAAACTGTAGAGTTGATGTCGAGCAATCAAGTGGGGGATCTATTCAATGCCATGCCAGGCGTTAGTGACCAAGGTTTTGGTTATACCGTAGCAACTACTGAGGAATCTAATGAGCGTCGCTCAAAGGGAGCGTTTGGTTGGGGTGGCGCTTTAGGTACGCGCTCTTGGAGTGACCCGGCGGAAGAACTCACTGGAGTCATCATGATTCAGCAGCCGGTTCCAGCAGTGCAGAGAGATTTCGAGAATGCGGTGCAGCAAGCGATTATGGATTAGCCAGGAATTTTAAGGGGTGCTGATAGTTTAACTAAACCATTGGCGCCCCTTCCGTTGAGCCTTAAGCTTTTAAACTATTTGGCCATAAAGTGTCCCTTTCTTTTCTTACTATCTTACTTTCAGTAACAAGGTTAAGAGGTTAAGAGGTTAAGCGGGCTACTGCTCATTCAAAAATTGCTAAATTTGAGAAAAAGAGGAACTGCACATGGGAAAAATAGTTATCAACTGCCTATCCCTGGCATTACTGATAAGCGTTAATTTAGCTGCAGCGCAATCAATTGAAACAGGACGAGGAGAATTATCCTTGACTGTTCCTGCTGGCTACGAAGCCTCAACTCCTGTCCCCCTAGTTCTTTTGTTACATGGCTATGGCCAAAATGCTGGTGCCGAACAGGACGCCTACATGAAATTTGGAGCACTAGCGAATAACTATGGCTTCTTGTTCGCTGCCCCTAATGGTCAGCGAGAAACTCAAGGTAATCAGGCATGGTTCTGGAGCGCCTCTGATGCCTGTTGCAATTTCCAAGGCAGTCAGATAAGTGATGTGGATTACTTAATGACTATCATCAGCAGAATAAAGTCCCAATATAATGTTGATGGCAATCGCGTGTATTTAATAGGCCACTCAAATGGAGGATTCATGGCGTATCGAACCGCCTTTGAGAATTCTCAGGCAATTGCCGCAGTTGCAAGTTTAACGGGAGCCGGCGCTACGGTAGCAGGCCCAGCACCTTTAAACCCTGTTCATATACTTCATATTCACGGGACTGATGATAATGCCATTGCCTATGAAGGGGGCGATCTTAGAGGGAATATCTATCCAAGTGCTGTTGAAACGGTGGAGCGCTGGGCTGGTTACAATGGTTGCGACATTGATGGATCCGAGGTCGCACAGCTTGATCTTGACCGCAATTTGCCGGGCTTAGATTCGGTCGTTGTGCGCTATGATAATAGCTGCAGGATTGGAGGCTCAGCTGAATTGTGGACCATCACTGATGGCGCACATATTCCCGCACTCTCAGACTCATTCAGCACAACTGTGGTTGAATGGTTGATGGCCCATCCTAAAATTTGACCTTCATTCTGAGATGGGCCAACAAGAAATGGTGCCCAGGGGCGGAGTCAATAGTCCAGTAAATACGTGGCTTACAGAGGTTTTATTCATCCTTACCCACTTGTCTACCCACAGAATCCACGTTTCATCTGCCTTAGACCCCCCTAAAACTATTAGCGGGTGCACCTGTATATGTAGCCCCGGGAGGCCCTAGCCACGTGATTAATATTAATAG
>CAWKZI010000195.1:0-5261 GCA_963854365.1 Gammaproteobacteria bacterium | reverse complement strand
CGCAAAGCTAACAGCGATGGCCTTGCCTGCGGCTTCTGCAGCTAACTCGGATCACTAGTTTAAGGATTCCTTTAATAAGAAGAAAACTATTTACTTAACTATCTTTAATCTTCTGTTTTAATTTTAAAGTCATTACCTAACGCCGGATTAATATAACTGTCTGACAATACACGATCTGAATCTGGTCGCACAGATAGATAGTCGACATGAACCGGTACCTCTAACCAACCATGGGGCGTACCCGCTGGAATAATAATGATGTCACCTTCCTTGACATGTTTTGAGATCCAATCTCCAACGATCACTCCACTACAAGAAGGACCATTAAGCACATTAGTGACATTACTGTCTGGTGCAGGTTCGTTACCATTTAAGATAGTTCCACCCGTTACGAGTGTCCCTGAACCTGAGGCGATGTAATAAGTTTCAGTCTGAGCATAATGCATGATACCGCGTGCATTACTATTACGGTTGGTGCTAGTGACACCGCAAGGTCGCTCAGGATTAGGTGTAGACTGTCCGCTAGCTCTTTCAACTGCACCGCGATGAATAATTCCAACCGAGAGGTTTAACTTGCCGATATCACGACTAACAATTTGTCTGTCTACGCCTGGTAATTCGTTCACCATTTGCCACTGCTCTTCAGTAATATAAGTTGCATAAGTTTCATCATCCTGTGCAACTGCAGTCAATCCGGCAATGGCCACATGTAAAGCAAGAAAATATTTTATAAATTTCATTATAGTTTACTCCTTATTACTATCCGTTGAGATTTATATTTTTAATTTCAGTAAATCTATCCAATATTAATTAGATAAAATCTAATGATCAGAACTGAAGCTTTATACCTCCGTTAATAACAAAACCATCAAGCGGAGCAAAAATGTCTGCAAAAACTGGATTAACTCGAGGCCCCGAATAAATAGAATCAAAGCGCGTCTGACGCGAATCAGAAAAATTCTCAAAATTAAGAAAAAATGAGAAATCCCCTTCAAATGATTTTTCTATCATTAAACCAAATACCCAGAAGTCTCTACTTTTATTTCCGTCATTCAATAACTGTTGGCCATAATAATATGCTTCGACCCCAATTCTAATATCGTCTTCTCTTTCATAGACAAAGACATTATTGATTCGATCTTTAGGCATCAAAGTAATACTGTTAACTTCGATAGCGCCATGTTCTTTTACGTCAGCATGGGTATAGCCAAAAACATACTTAAAATCATTCCACCTCCAGACTGTACTAATTTCTGAGCCTTGAGTGTCTAAATAGTCATCCGGCTGTCGGTAAGCATATTGCTTAGGATGAAATTCCATCAACCTTATAGGATCCTCTACTCGAGTGTAAAAAAGTAATACATTAAGATCTAATGACAGATCATTACCAAATTCGAAAGTTTGATTTATATCGAAATTAAGCCCGGCGGACTTCTCTGCATCCAATAGCTTTGAATCTATACGCATCAAACCCCGAAACTGAATCATTTCAGCCTCCTCGCTGAAAGGAGTAGGCTCTTTGTACCCTAGTCCGCCGCCAAAGCGCAGAGAAGTTTGAGCCGAAGGTTTGTAAAGCAGAGAGACCCTGGGAAGTAAAAAATCCCCATAGTCAGCTGTTGAATCCACACGCAAACCACTTTCAAAAATCCATTGGTCACTGAAGGCATAAGTACCTTGAAAAAATGCACCCATAGTTTGACTATTAAAGTCCAGTGCTGAGTCTGTTACCAAAGGTCTCGAAAATTCATCATGATCAAAATTTTCAGTCCACAAATTAAGTCCAGCAACCCATTCCATAACGCTGGATGCTCCCAAAATATGAACCTCACTAAAGCTTGATACTTGTGTGCCGGCAAAGGAAAACTCTGGTACATTAAGATCTCTTTGATAATGATTTATACTGTTTCGAAAGACAAATTCATTGCCAGATAGCCATTGAGAGGAGTATTCAATTTGAGTTGATATACGCTCAGTTGAGCTCTTTTCAAAATAGGCTGGATTGATACGATTACCCTCGATGTAATCCATATCACCACCAATACGATCTTCAATAACTGCGTTAATCCCAAGCCTCAATTCGCTGTTAGACCCTTCTACAAACAGGCGAGGATTAAATGTCCAACGTTCGAATTTGGGGATCGCACTAAAACCATTATCTGCCGGATCATAAGCAATGCTCTTGTTATATGAAGTAAACAAACTCGAGCCCACACTCTGGCCCATCGAAGAAAAGAAACCACTTGCATCAATACCTCCAGCAGAAGTTGCATTTAACAATAATGAGCTCTCAGGCTCTGCCCCAGGCTTTTTGGTGATGAGGTTAACGAGCCCAGCTATCGCTCCACCACCATACAAAGTTGAACTCGAACCTTTTATCAACTCTACCTGTTGCAGGTCTAGCGGCGCTATCTGCAATAACCCTAAGCCTCCAGAGAAGCCACCATAGAGGGGCATACCATCACGTAAAATTTGTGTATATTTACCATTAAGTCCCTGAATTCGAATACTAGAATTGAAACTAGTTGCAGATGTCTGTTGTATATGAATACCCGTGGTTTCATTTAGCAACATACGAATATCACCAGGTTTCATATTAGCTTTTTCATTAATTTCTTCGCTGCCTAACACTTCAACTCTGGTAGGTTGTTGTTCAAAGCTGCGTCGATTTCGAGTGGAAGTGATAACAATCTCTTCTAGATCATATTCCGACTCACGATCCTGTGCTTTTAGAAATGAAGGGAATGTAATTGTAGAAAGTACAATACAGAAGGACAACCAGAAATATTTCATTTGAATTAAAATCTGCTTTTTATATTTTCTAAAAATGAGATTAAAAATTAAACATATGATGAGCCTACTATCTGACTCTATGCTTAATCAATATAATGATTTGTTTACTATTGTAGCTAAATTTATTGAGAATCGCCCGCTAAATCAGTATTAGATATTGGGCCAAGGAAATAATTCTACTGGAGGGACGTCCAGGTCAATTTCAACTCCTCGCGCCATAACATAACTTGGCTGCAAAAGAGCTGAGATGTCTTCTAAAGGATTGCGGCTGGCGGCAATAATATCAGCATCCTTGCCCGCTTCGATTGTGCCGGTAATATCAGTTATGCCAATAAGTTCGGCTGCATTTACCGTTGCAGAAATAAGAATTGCTCGTTCAGGCATCCCTGCTTCATTCATTAACACTGCCTCATAAGCATTAGTCCCATGGTCGTTAACACCTGCGTCGGTGCCAAAAGCAATCTTGACGCCTTTTTCATAGGCAGTCCTGAGCGCAGTTTTCATGATGGGTCCAACTTCCAAAGCTTTCTGTCGTACTTCAGGTGTATAGAAATCAGGACGTTCAGTTGCGATTCGCTCGACTGTATGGCCAGCAATCAAAGTGGGAACCAAATAGGCGCCGGTAGCAACAAACAAATCTGCAGTCTCTGCATCAAGATAGGAACCATGCTCTATTGAATCTACTCCTGCACGCAATGCCGCCTCCATGCCGATTTTCCCATGAGCATGAGCAGCCACTTTCCGGCCCATTGCATGAGCAGCCTCGACCAAGGCGATCTGTTCGTCATCAGTAAATTGTTGTCCAGTACCAGTTGCCGTCATACTCAGTACACCACCGGTGGCAACATACTTAATGTGGTCCGCACCAAACTTCACCTGCGTTCGCACAGCTTTACGACACTCAGCAACTCCATCACAAACGCCCGAATGGGGGTGAGGAAATATATCATCACGGAATCCACCACCATCACCGTGGCCTCCAGTTGGTGTAATTCCTTGACCAGAGGCTCTTATCCGCGGCCCCATAACGACACCTTGATTGATTGCATCCCGCAGAGCAAAAATGGCATTTCTGGTACCGCCCACATTTCTGATTGTAGTAAACCCGGCCCGCAGCGTCCTCATGCTGTACTCTACACCCATTAGAGCGCTTAGTTCTGAAGAACGAGTCACCCGTATCTCCCGGCGATTTGGTTCCTGCTGGCTAAGAATATGAGTATGGGAGTCAATTAACCCAGACATGACGAATTGGCTTTTTAAGTCAATTACTCTCGCGCTAGCAGTACCGCTAATCTGACCTGGCTCGATATAGCCATCGCGCACTTCAATAATTAAATTATTTCTGATGATAATACTTTGTTCGGTCCGTGCTTCTTCACGAGCATCTGCCAATAAGGTTCCCGCATGAATTATTTTCCATTCACCGGATACTTGCGCCAACAAATTGGAACCGAGCATAATGGTGAGAATTGTGACAAATAAAGTTAGGAATTTTCTTAGCATAATTTTCTCGCTTATCGCATTTTTCTATTAAATATTTTCATATAATTTTTGATATTCGAATATTCTAAAACGTTGCTTGTAAACTCAATACATAATCGGGATGAATTCGCCAATCTTGAAAATCTATTCTATTGATCACACCGTCTGCAATATTACCGTCATAAAATATTTTATTAAAAGTCCGACCATCATCATTCAGGAAGTGCGCTCCAGCAAAACGGACTTTTAAACTCGGCGAGAAATTGTACTCTACAAATGCAGTGCCCAAGTGAATTTCGAAGTCTGCAACCTCAAATAAGGACACATCTTGGCGTAGCCGTCCGCTGCGCCGATGGGCATTGAACCCATACGCTAGATTTGTACCCTCAACATCATGACGGTAACTAATTTGAAAGTAATCTGGAGTCGAAAATCTAAGCCTGCGCTTTGCTCCGGTGAAGGGATCGTTTATCTCCGACTCTTCATAGGTATACGAGAAAGTTAATACCGCGGATGGAAGTCCAATAAAACCAAAACGAGTATTAAGATTAACTTCAAGATTTCTTCTCCAGCCGGAACCAATATTTCCAATGCCAGAGTCATCGATATCGATCAATATTTTATCAATATGATCAGAAACATCCTCATGCAAAGCCTTTAACTCTATGGAGCCAGCATCATTAACAAATCGATGCTCATAGCCAAGTGACAGCGACCAGCTCGATTCTGGTTCGAGGCTTGGGTTTCCGAAATTGATCGTGTCATCATCAACATTGCGGCTAGCAATAAAGTCATTAAGGTTTAGCTGACTTACCGTGCGCTCTACCAACAACCTAACCTGATCAACTGGAGTCAAATCGTAACGAAGCTCTACCCGCGGTTTTAGATAGCGAAAACTACGTTTATTGGCTTGACCTTCACGGTCTTGAAAAATTGTTGAGTATTCTTCAGTCAATGCTGATTGCAGACTGAGCTTTTGAGTCAAGAGA
>CAWKZI010000194.1:0-5276 GCA_963854365.1 Gammaproteobacteria bacterium | reverse complement strand
GGCCATTTGCATATGGGCCATGTCCGTAACTACACCATTGGCGATGTAATTTCTCGCTACCAACGAATGCAAGGCAAAAATGTACTTCAGCCAATGGGTTGGGATGCCTTCGGCCTACCCGCTGAAAACGCAGCCATGCAAAATAAAGTCGCACCCGCCAAGTGGACTTATGGAAATATTGGGTACATGCGCGATCAATTGCAACGACTGGGTTTCGCCTATGATTGGTCGCGAGAACTTGCCACTTGTCACCCAGACTACTACAAGTGGGAGCAATGGTTTTTTACTCGCTTATTCGCAAAAGGCTTGGTCTACAAAAAAGAAGCTGAAGTCAACTGGGATCCCGTAGACAAAACGGTTCTAGCAAACGAACAAGTAGTAGATGGCAAAGGATGGAGATCTGGCGCAGTCGTTGAGCGCAGGAATATCCCTCAGTGGTTTATTAAAATTACAGATTTCGCTCAGGAATTACTAGACGACCTAGAAAAGCTAGATGGTTGGCCGGAAAAAGTTAAAACCATGCAGAGTAATTGGATTGGACGCTCCGAAGGTGTGGAATTAGATTTCGAAGTCGTCACTCCAGTTCACGACACACTTAAGGTTTTATCTGTCTACACAACACGGCCAGATACACTTTTAGGTGTCACCTATGTGGCGGTGGCGCCACAACACCCGCTGGCAACTCTCGCTGCAGTTACTAATCCGGAACTGGCGAAGTTCGTTGAAACCCAGAAAAACGTTAAGTTAGCTGAAGCCGATATGGCGGTGATGGAGAAGCTAGGTATGGATACTGGCTTAACAGCCATACATCCGATTAGCCAAGAGCAAGTTCCCATTTTTGTCGCTAACTTTGTA
The DNA here is from genome assembly GCA_963854365.1 of Gammaproteobacteria bacterium. Lineage (GTDB taxonomy): Bacteria > Pseudomonadota > Gammaproteobacteria > Pseudomonadales > Pseudohongiellaceae > UBA9145. The sequence goes on along the minus strand of CAWKZI010000194.1, from coordinate 4,421 downwards.
CTAATGACCTATGGTTCTGGTGCCGTCATGGCAGTACCTGCCCATGATCAAAGAGATTGGGAGTTCGCCAAGAAGTATGGACTGAAAATTAAGCAAGTTGTTAAACCCACTTCTGATGACAGTTACTGTGATTTGAGTCAGCAGGCCTTTATTGAAAAAGGCCTGCTGATTAATTCTGGTGAATTCGATGGCATGAATTTTAACCAAGCTTTCTCAGCTATCGAACAGCACCTCAAAGCAGAATCCAAAGGTATTAAGAAAGTAAATTTTCGCCTGCGAGACTGGGGCGTATCCAGACAACGATACTGGGGCACACCAATACCCATAATCAATTGCACTAATTGCGGTGCTGTGGCTGTGCCAGATAAAGACTTGCCAGTCCGATTACCTGAAAACATCGATTTTGACGATAGCGGATCTCCCTTACCTAAGCTTGCTGAATTTTTTAAAACCAATTGTCCTGAATGTAGTGGCCCTGCCACGCGAGAAACTGACACCTTCGATACCTTTATGGAGTCTTCTTGGTACTACGCGAGATATGCTAGCCGCGACCAAGATGAAGCTATGTTAGATGAGCGGGCTGATTATTGGTTACCTGTTGATCAATACATTGGCGGCATAGAACACGCCATTCTACATTTGCTGTATGCCAGATTTTTCCATAAATTAATGCGTAATGAAGGTCTGATAAACTCAGATGAACCTTTCGATCATTTATTAACCCAAGGTATGGTATTAAACAACGGCACTAAGATGTCTAAGTCTAAAGGCAATACGGTAGACCCCTTACCCTTGATTGAAAAATATGGCGCCGATACCGTGCGCATGTTTACTATGTTTGCGTCGCCTCCAGACCAATCCATGGATTGGTCTGATAGCGGCGTTGAAGGCAGTAATAGATTCCTTAAACGGCTTTGGAAGATCGTATCCTCCCATAATGCTTGTACTGTACCAAATTTTTCTAAAACCATATTGAGCACCGATCAAATTAGCTTGCGCCGGAAAACTCACCAAAGCTTGGAAAAAGTAACCGATGATTATGGAAGGCGTCACACTTTCAATACTGCAATTGCTGCAACAATGGAATTACTCAACGCCGTAACAAAATTTGTTCGCGACAGTAATTCAGATCAGGACAAAGCTATTATCCAAGAAGCTTTAGATACGATTATATTAATGTTGTCACCCATAGTGCCGCATTTTTCGCATGCTCTTTGGAATCATCTTGGACATACTGGTGCTGTTATAAATGCCAGCTGGCCAATTTTAGACAAGGCAGCGCTTGCACAAGAGCAAATATTAATAGTCCTTCAGGTAAACGGCAAAGTGAGGGCGAAAGTTGAAGTCCCGAACGATATGAACCAGCAGGCTCTAGAAGGCATTGCGCGTAATCACGAGTCCATCAAAAAATACACAAATGGCAAAACTATTCGTAAAATCATTGTAGTTCCGGGTCGATTAGTTAATATAGTTGTAGCCTAAATTGCCTGTGAAATCATGATTCAGCCTCTTGTTAACAACCACATATTGAGCAATCGACTGATTTCTTCGCGCAACATTATTCTCGCCTTAGTTATCAGCCTAATAACCTCGTCCTGTGGTTATAGTTTACGCAACAGTGATGTACTTTCGTCAAAATTCACTTCAGTCCAACTTAGTATTCAACAACCGAACAGTGAATTTGCCCGACTATTGAATCGTAGCCTTCAGATTGCAAGCGTCACTACTACAGCCGGTGAGTTAGACACATCTACAGACACACCTATTCTCGCTATTAGTAATGAAGCGTCAGAGAGTCGACCGATAACAGTTAATCCCCGCGCCCGTGCTGCGCAATATGAATTACGCTTATCAGTAATTATTGCCCTTATGCTTGGTGATGAAATGTTAATTGACACGGAAACTCTCTTCGTTGAGAGAATATATTTTGAAGATATAGAAAATATTAGTGGCAATCAGGAAGAAATTGAAATCATAACCACAGAGATGCGGCGCGAATTAGTGAATCAACTAATGCGGAGATTAGAATCAGCGAATCTCTAGGGAGAGAATTTTTCTGAAAATTAAAGCAGAACAGTTAAAGCAAACGCTAAACAATAGCAACTCCCTTCTATATTGGTTAGCCGGGGACGAACCTCTGCTAATGCAAGAATCTGCAGATTTAATTAGAACTAAACTTAGGTCTGAAGGATTCCAGGAACGCGAAATATTCAACATTGACCGAAGCTTCAATTGGGACAATTTTTCCCATGCAGTAGGGAACCTTTCGCTTTTTTCTGATCGTAAAATTATTGAGGTCAGATTAAACAGTGCAAAGCTCGAAGATGTCAGCAAGAAAGCTCTGCAGTCCTATCTGGACGAAGCAGCGCCAGACTTTGTAATTCTAATTACCAGCCCAAAATTAGACGCGTCTACTTTAAACACGAAATGGTTTAAAAAAATAGAAGCCGATTCAGTATTGGTACAAATCTGGCCAATTAACCGAGACAATCTCCATGACTGGCTGTCCCGGAGACTTTTTAGCGAAGGGATTGAAGCGGAGAGAGATGCAATCCGCTTGTTGAGCGAAAAAATAGAGGGAAATTTACTCGCTGCGGTGCAAGAGATAGAAAAGCTCAAATTACTCTCCAATTCTGAACCTGGGCAAGTGGTGAAGCTCGACTCGAAAACAGTACTACAGGTAGTTGCCGATAGTTCAAAATTCAGTGTGTATAATCTTGTCGATTCTGCACTCTTGGGAGATGCAACTCGTGCTCAAAAAATTCTTTCAGGGCTAAAAAACGAAGGAATCTTCCCCCTAGTAATACTTGCTGCAATAACTCGAGAACTTAGAAGCTTACTGCCGATGGTGGAGAAGAAATCTCACGGGCAAAGCATCAATACAATCATTCAATCATCCCATGTTTGGTTCAACCGGAAAAAAGCTGTGAGCCACGTACTACAAAAGATCACGCAACAAGATATTTGGCAATTGCTGCAGCATGCCCGGCTAATTGATCAATCAATTAAAGGAATGTCTAAGGCTAACCCCTGGGATGAGATAAGCCTTCTGTTACTTAAATTGGCAGGCATAAAAATTGCTAGTATGGCCGCTTTAATTTAAGCCTCGGCGCTCCAGCAGTGGCTCAATTGCCGCATCTCTTCCTCTGAAATCTCGAAACAATTTCATAGCATCAACGCTGCCACCTCTGGATAACAAAGTTTGCCGAAAATGATCACCATTTTTCCGAAGTAACCCACCATTTTCTTTAAACCATTCGACCGAATCAGCATCTAGCACTTCACTCCATATATACGAATAGTACCCGGCGGAGTAGCCTCCCATGATGTGTGAGAAGTAAGTGCTGCGATAACGAGGTGGAATTTCATCCAGTTTGATTCCCGCCCCAGCTAACGCTGCTCGTTCAAATTCTACAATTTGATCTGCCATAGGTACCTCATCAGGCCCAAGCTGATGTAGCGCCTGGTCAACTATTGAAGCAGCAAGATACTCAGTGGTCGAGAAGCCTTGGTTAAATTCTTGTGTTGAGAGCACCTTATCCAATAATTCTCTTGGCATAGCCCCACCGGTTTCATAATGAACTGCGTAATTTTCCAATACCTCCGGCCATGTGGCCCACATTTCATTAACCTGGGAAGGATATTCGACAAAATCTCTTGGAACCCGAGTACCAGAGAAGTAGGGATACTCAACATTAGAGAACATACCGTGAATGGCATGACCAAACTCATGAAACATCGTGGTTACTTCATCAAAAGTTAAAAGCGTTGCTTCACCTTCTGGCGGTTCAGTGATATTAAGATGGTTTGCGATAACCGGCTGAGTATTGAGTAAGCTATTTTGCGAAACATAGGCATTCATCCAGGCCCCACCACGCTTACTCGGACGAGCATAAAAATCTGCAATAAACACAGCCAAAGTAGTTCCTGTGGAATCAAAGACTTCAAATACCCGCACGTCTTCCTGGTAAACAGGTAAATCAAAACGTTCCAGGAATGTTATTCCATAGAGTTTTTCTGCAGCGAAGAAAACCCCTCCCTTTAGTACATTATCTAACTCCAAATAGGGCCGCAACTGACTCTCATCGAAGTTAAAACGAGCAGCACGCAGCTTCTCTGTATAGAAACCCCAATCCCAGGCTGCCAAAGAAAAATTCTGTTCGTCATCCACTATCATTTTTTGTAGATCAGCCGCTTCACGATTAGCATTCGCAACAGCAGGTGGAGCTAATTCAGCAAGGCGTTGATTTACGGCTGCAACTGTTCCTGCTGTTTGATTTTCCAATATGTATTCTGAATGATTTTCATACCCCAGGAGTTGGGCTCGCTCTGCTCTCAACCGCAAAACACTCGTTAGCGTTTCTCGATTATCAAACTCACCACCTCTACTACCTCGAGATAAGGAAGTCGTATGAATACGT
>CAWKZI010000193.1:0-5295 GCA_963854365.1 Gammaproteobacteria bacterium | reverse complement strand
GATCACCGTGTGTCCATTTTTATGTCGGCGCAAATAGGTTCTAGAAGTTCTAAAGCTAAAGAATTGACAGAGTTGGCGTTTTACGAGCAAACGCTTTTTAATCAAATAATCTTTCCAATGATAGATGCTATAGAATACTTCGAGAATCCCCAATTGTTAACTTTCGATCGCATTGCCAGCAGCATTAATCGACCTATCATTGAACTGAATAGGATTAATGATCCGGTTGAACTAAGACTTTTAGCAAGCTCTGAGCCAGACATCATCCTATCAATTCGCTATGGGGTGATCTTACGAGACAAAGTATTAAAAATACCAAAACATGGAGCATTGAACTTACATTCAGGTTCGCTGCCAGATTATCGTGGTGTGATGGCTACTTTTAGAGCAATGCTTAATGGTGAGAAAAATATTTACATGACTCTCCATAGTATTGATGACTCTACTATTGATACTGGCAATATATTTGCCACTAGCTCAATAGCAGTTGATTACGATAAGTCTTATTTATGGAACGTATTAAGCCTTTATGAAGAGGGTTGTCAGATATTGGCAGAAGCCGTGAGTGTCATCAACAACGGGCAATCGTTGCAGGGTTACGAGCAAGCTGATGGTGGAAGTTATTATAGCTTTCCCAGTAATTCAGAAGTCGCGAGCTTCATCAAGCAGGGACATTGCCTGGTAAATACTACCGATATAGTTGCTCTTGCTAAAAAGTTTATGAGTACGTAAATTGTCAGATTAATAACGCCAAAGAGATACTGCTTTGATTTTAGATAGTTTAAATCGCTTTTTTATAGGGTGTGACCAAATGTTGAATTTATTAAAAATGAAATTCTTCCAACGCTTTACGATCGCGCTCCTTGTAGTTTTTTTTGGCTCGCTAGCTTTAGCGCAAACCCAAGCCTCATTAAGTATCGAGCAGGTAAAAGCTGGTCTTTATATAATTATTGGCTCAGGTGGAAATGTTGGAGTAAGAGTTACCGATGAAGGTGTAATTTTAATTGATGATAAGTATCCGCAGAATTTTGATGAAATACAGTCCTTAGTAGCTAGTGTCAGCGATCTGCCTGTGCGTTATGTAATCAATACTCATCATCACGGCGATCACTCCGGTGGTAACGCAGGATACATTCAAATAGCTGAAATTATTGCCCATAAAAATGCTCGGGAAAATATGATACGTGGGGATCAGGATGCCCCTCCCAGAATCATTTATACCGAAGAAACAGCGGTCTACTTAGGTGGCGTGGAAGTTAAGGCTCTCTATATGGGTCGTGGCCATACCGACGGTGATACTGTTGTATATTTTCCTGACCTAAAAACAGTGCATGGCGGAGACCTACTTCATAGTATCGCTCCCTTCATTGATTATAGTAACGGAGGTACTAGTCGTGGTTGGGTAGCGACCATGAATAATATTTTGAGTTTGGATTTTGATACAGCAATTCCTGGTCATGGCTCTATCATGGATCGGAGAGATGTTCTTAATTTTCGAAATCAGATGGAAGCAGTTCGTGCTCGGATGACTGACTTAGTTCGCGAAGGATTACAAAGCAGTGATGCAGCGGATAAAATTAGAGATGGCGACTTAAGTTGGACACAGGCAGATAATGGCTTATTCATGGGTAGAAGCATTCCCGGCTTCTATGAAGAAATTTCCGCAGAACTAAGTCAATAAATTATAATTTAGAGAATATTTTAAGCGAATTGTTACTCAAGTTTGAGTCAATGAATTATAGATGGCGGCGATGATTGGTGAAATTGATCTAAATAAGCTTCTGGCTTTGATGCAGCCAGTATTACTTGAAGGTGAATATGTTTTTTGTAGTTCTCCTTCCTTGGTTTATGGTGATTTGGATGAGTTACAACCTATTGCTAGTTACCAGGAGCAAGAAGGCTTAAGTTTACTACTCTCTAAAAGTACTGCCGACTCCGCGGGCCTATCTTATAACTCAGTATTTTGTGGTATCACGCTTTCAGTACATTCGAGCCTAGATGCAGTGGGTTTCACTGCTGCCGTGGCAAATAAACTAGCCAGCAACGGTATTAGCGCCAATGTAATTGCTGCCTATTCTCATGATTATGTCTTCGTGCCGGCGGATAAAGCAAAGCACGCTCTAGCTTTGTTAATGGAGTTCGAAAGCTAGTTATAGTCTGTTCAGTCATAATCATATCCTTTAGCGATATTTACGCGATACTTCCCCAACACGTTATTTGCGTGTATTCACTATAAATCGAGATTACCCATATTCATATCATCTAGTTAATTCTCTATTTGACAAAATGGGTCAAGCCTCAATTTCTGCGGTATAGTGGAGCAGTCAGTCAACCTTCACTGGCGAAAATAATAATATGAGGAAATACAACATGTTAGTTACTATTTGTCGCGAATTTTTACTTTCACGCTGCCTCTTAATAATCTACATCAGCTGCTTTAACTTACCTCTTTTCGCACAACAAAACTCCACGGTAAGTATTCCCGGTTTAGATCAGCCGGTAGAAATCCTGAAAGACCGATGGGGAATTTCTCACATATATGCTGAGACAGAGCACGATCTGTTCTTTGCTCAAGGTTATAGTGCAGCACGCGATCGATTATTCCAATTTGAAATATGGCGCGCTCAAGCAACTGGCACTACTGCAGAAATGCTTGGGCCACGAATGATTGAGAGGGACCATGGTACCCGCCTGTTTAAATATCGTGGCGATATGGTTCAAGAGATGAATCGTTATCATGATCGTGGGGCGGAAATTATCACTGCCTTCGTAGACGGCGTTAATGCATATATTGATCAAGCAATGCAAAACCCGCAGGACTTATCTTTACCTTTTAAGCTTTTAGGAATCCAACCCAAACACTGGACACCGGAAGTAGTTATTTCTCGTCATCAAGGCCTGCTAGGAAATATTGGACAAGAGCTAAGCACCGGGCGGGCAGTTTGCATTGTTGGCGAGGATAAAGTTAAAGAATTGCGGTATTTTCATCCTCACGATCCAAAACTGACTTTAGATCCAATGATTAATTGTGACTCTTTAGTGGAGAACGATATTCTGGGTTTGTACAACGCCTACCGGCGGCCGGTCCGATTTGATCCGACCGATATTATTCTCGCTTCAGCAAAGAATTCCGATGCAAGCTTTGCAGAATTAGCAGCGACCTTGAGTTCCGAGCAACAACAGCTGGAAAAGCGCTCGATTGATGACATTGGTAGCAATAATTGGGTAGTAAGTGGTGATCTAACTCAAGATGGCTGGCCCTACATGATAAATGATCCTCATCGTGGCCAAGCCACGCCCTCATTGAGGTATTGGGCTCATCTCGTGGGTCCCGGTTGGAATGTCTTGGGTGGTGGTGAACCTGAAATTCCCGGCATCTCAATTGGCCATAATGAATATGGTGCTTGGGGATTAACAATTTTCTCCACTGACGGTGAAGATCTTTATGTGTATGAAATCAACCCTAACAACCCGAACCAGTATCAGTATCAGGGCCAGTGGGAGGACATGCGCATTATTGAAGAGACAATTTTTGTCAAGGATGCTGAGCCGGTAACTGTCCAACTTAAATATACTCGGCATGGCCCAATAAGTTTCGAGGACAGAGATAACAACCTTGCTTATGCTGTGCGTCCAGCATGGATGGAGCCGGGTGGTGCTCCATACTTGGCTTCCTTGCGCATGGACCAGGCTGAAACTTGGGAAGAATTTCGCGAAGCTTCTAATTACAGCAATATACCTGGCGAAAATATGATCTGGGCGGACCGTGCAGGCAATATCGGCTGGCAGGCGGTTGGAATTGCACCCATCCGACGGAATTTTTCTGGCATGGTTCCGGTACCCGGCGATGGGCGTTATGAATGGGACGGCTATTTGCCTATCAAAGCCAAACCTAATGAGTACAATCCAGAGAGGGGCTATATCGAAACATCGAATAGCAATTATACAAAACCGGATTATCCCTATCTTGATGCCATTGGCTATACCTGGACGGATCCTTATCGCTGGGCTCGCGGCAGTGAAGTTCTAGGGTCCGGTAGAAAATTTAATATGACCGATATGATCGAGTTGCAGCATGATTATCTATCCGTGCCAGCTCGTTCACTAGTACCATTTTTCAAAGGTCTTCGTTCGGCAGATTCCCAAGTGGAAACTGCTAGGCAAATGTTGTTGAACTGGAATTTTGTCCTCGATAGGGATTCAATTGAAGCTGGCATCTACGTGGCCTTCGAACGTCAGTTGCTGGATAATATTGAAGCCTTAAAAGTTCCAGATATAGCAAGTAGTTATTTGAATGTTGGTATGAAAACAACAATAGATATGCTGTTAGCGCCCGATGGAGATTTTGGTGTAGACCCCTTGCAGGGAAGAGATGAGTTTTTACTCAATACTTTAGCGGAGGGTGTCGCAACTCTTCGTGAAAAGCTGGGGCCAAATATTGAAAACTGGGTTTACGGGCAAGTCGACTATAAGCACGTGTTAATTCGACACCCATTAAGTGCAGCTGTGAGTAATGAAGTGCGAGAGCAATTAGATGTTGGTCCTCTGCCTCGTGGTGGCAACGGCTTTACATTAGGAAACACCGGCAGTGGAGATAATCAAACATCGGGTGCTTCATTTCGTATTTTTGTAGATACTCGAGATTGGGACAACACCTTGGGAATGAATACTCCCGGACAAGTTGGAGATCCTGATAGTCCGTTATATGACAATCTTTTTGAGCTTTGGGCAAATGACAAAGTCTTCCCAGCATTTTATTCACGAGACAAGATCGAATCGGTTTTGTTTGAAAAGATTGATTTACTGCCGGCGATTTGATTTTAGTGAGACATTCTCCGAGGAAAATAACAGAACAGTGCAGGAGCGGAACAATGGATAAATATGATGAGGAAGGTACACGCTTACCGATAAAAATTGATAGCACGTCAAATGGTGAGTATGAGCCCATCCCGATATCGATGGTTAATCAGCAAGCAAATAAACTTGCTCTCGATCTTGCTGGTGAGAATGCCAAACGCTCAGCCAAATCCAGGCGTCAGTTTCTAATCTCCAGTTGCGGTGCTGCCAGTACTTTGCTGGCCTTTAACCAGGCTAATGCCTATCACAATAAAAGGGGCGGCTACTTCGATGTCCGCCAAGAATCCGCTCTGGATTCTGCTTCTGCTTCTGCCCAGGTTGAAGGTGGAGAGTTTATCTTTGATGTTCAAGGTCATTACGTAAACCCAAAGGGAGATTGGTTAAGTCGTATCCCTCCGTCAGCTAGGCCCTATGCTGGAATGGAAAAAGCCAGTTGCG
>CAWKZI010000192.1:0-5296 GCA_963854365.1 Gammaproteobacteria bacterium | reverse complement strand
ATCAATCGGTCGCTTCACCATGGATCATGTAGTAATCGCAATACCTCTAATGCCTGCTACATTGGCAGGCTATTGGTTGGCGATGCGCACTTTGCATCTTATTTCTCACGATAATCTTCGCAAAATGGCCCTCCTTCTTTGTGTCATAGCAGGCTCAGGGTCGATGATCTCTTACTTTATTTAGTGTTTACTTTCGACCCCTTAGCTATGCTGTGTTAATAATAAGATAGTTAATAGCGAGTGAACTGAAGTCAAAGTAAGGTTTTTAGAATATTCTCAATCGTAGTCATGTTGGGTATAACCTGCTTTTAGTCATCATTCATCAAGACAGCTAATCTGATTTCTAAAAGAAGATAGTAATTGGGAGGGAGTAGTAAATAATGGCTAAGTGGCCGCAAGAAATCAGCATTGAGGCATTCCGAAAGACGTGGACTCTTGAAGGTGAACCATTTTGGCAGAGTGTTTTTCAAATTCATAAAGATAAAATGCAAATCAAGAACCCTAAGGTAGCGGCGGTAAATCTGGAAAAAATCTTTACTGCGACTTTCAAGCTTGCTAATAGTAAGGGCTTTCAGGCAATGAGCTTGCGGGATCTTAGTAAAGAGACTGGAATTAGTATGGGTGGTCTGTATGCCTATATTGGCAGTAAAGAAGATTTAGCCTCGGTCATTGAGGAAGTTCAGAGAAATTACATCGATCTAGTCGTAGGTGAGTTGGCGCATGAAGATTTGCCAGTTATAGAACTTTTGCGAGCTATGATTTTTGGTGGAATTTATATGATGGAGATCTTGAGCCCGTGGTATTACTTTTGTTTTATGGAGCTTAAAGGGTTGCCCAAAGAGCAACAACAATTTGCACTAGATGTTGAACTTCGTTTTGAGAGTGTTCTCATTGATTCCTTCATAACTGGGGTAGAGGAAGGTCAGTTTCAGTGTGAGGAGCCTGAGTTGCTTGCATCACAAATAACGGCGCAGCTGCAACAGTGGCATCTAAAATTTTGGAAATTTCGTTTACAGGGAATAAGCACGCAGGGCTACGCGCAATTTATTTTCGATAACCTCTTGCTGTGCTTGGGTGTTCCCGCCAGGAGCGGTGAACAAATTAGGCCCACAACATTATAATTACCGCTTGTTATGGTCTGTTCAAGAGTTTTTAGCATTTAACCCTTTCTTGGTGCTATAAAACCCTCGTATTTCCGCCATGTCTTTTTCTATATCCCCAGTGGGGTAGAAAAAACCGCCAATTCCCGCTTGTTTTTTATCAGCATCGACAAACCCTAGCAGAATTGGCACGCTAGCATTGTCGGCGATACGATAGAAGCCAGTTTTCCAGATGTTTACTTTAGTCCTTGTCCCTTCCGGGGGAATCAATATGATTAATTTTTCATGCTCAGCGTATTGATATATGGTTTCCTGAACCACATTTTGAGATTTGTCCCGGTTGATAGGGATGCCACCGAGCCATTTCATTAACCAAGCAAATGGAAATGGGAATAGGGTGTGTTTCCCCATCCAGAAGACTTCTAAGCGCAGTTTTAATACAACAGACAACATCAAGGGGAAATCCCAATTACTGGTATGAGGTGCGCCGATTACTACGAAGCGTTTTTGCTCTAATTCTGTCCCGATGGCCTCCCAACCAGAGAGTTTAAGTACAGCAAGAGCTATAAATCGCAGGATTGGCGTGATAATTGGAGTTGAAAAAATCGTAGTGCGCATAGAAAGGTTATCTGAAAAAAACAATAATATTATATCAGCGCTAGACAATCAGCGCAGATAATAATGACCTCGTCAGTGAGCATTATTTTCTATGAGACGTTAATCGTGATGACGAGTAACGGTGAAGTATCCATACCTTTTTTAGCTTAATATGGCTGTAATACGGATTACAGATCAATCAAATGTAAATGATAAGAAAATTTGAAGAAGTAAATTCGGTTAATGCTTAGGTTTATAAATTGATTTATTTAATCTTTTTCGTCAAAAAGGCTTTTAAGTTTCGCCAAGGAATCGTCTGATTGTGGAGTGGGTGCAGGACATTCAATTTCTTTGGGGAATTCTTCTCCAAACAATTCTGCTAATTTTTCTCGGGCAGTTCGAGCTTCTTCGTTGTCGACTTTTTTGTACGCTTTTGGGTTCGCTCTGAAGTTATCGCAGAAATTAGCTTTGTCTTTGTCTAGGATAAAATCAGCTTTGTCTTCGCGACAGCTATCAGAAACAGATGAGTCAAAGTTTTTGCAAGTCATACAGACATGAAGGTCGGCTTTGCAAACGCTGCATTCCTCGTAGCGGGAAAAAGGTAGAAGTAGATTTTTAAGTTCAATACCACATTTCCAGCACTGCATATTCATACTGTGACTAGCGATAGCTACCAATCCTGAAAATAATCAATAGGGTTTGTGTTAAACATCTTTTTTTGTGGGCTCTTGATGGTGCCAAAATAAATAAAGCCGATAATTTTTTCGTTATTACGCAGGCCAAGTCCTTTCTCTACTAATGGATGATAGGCCATAGAGCCGGTCCGCCAAATAGCGCCGACGCCTTGCGCGTAGGCTGCTGTTAGCATATTTTGTGTTGCCGCTGCTGCCGACAGATCTTGCTCAATTGCGGGTACCTTTCGATGCTCTTGCTGGGTTGCGATGCTCACCACCAGTAAGGGGGCGCGCAATGGCTTGGACCTTATTTTGTCAATTTTTGCCTCATCGATATCATCATTATCTGCACGGGCGGCATCGACAAATAAATCTCCCAATCTATTCCTGGACTCGCCTTTTATTACTAAAAATCTCCAGGGCTTTAACAAAGCATGGTCGGCGGCTCGCATTGCTGCTTTGTAAATATTTTGCATGATTCTATCGCCAGGAACTGGATCATCCAGTCTAGGATAAGAACTTCGAGAATGCAGGGCTTCTAATGCGTCCATAAGGATGTGGCGGCCTTGTCCGATACTGAGTAGGTTTACATTTATAGATGAATGAAGCGGAAGCATAAAACAAACCGTGGCTGGGAGGAACATTCTTCGGTAATTACCCTAAAAAACCTTAATCTTGATGTGGGTTTTGGATCATCTAGTTGTGCGGTGAATCATGCTTAATAGCATGGTTTGGTGGTATACTTTTAACCGTTCCAGTCGATAAGAAGTTGGTATTTAGTGTGTTCTTACAAAATCGTTGAGTAGGAAACCCTAGAATCAAGGACCCCTAATGAATTCGAAGGCAGATTTAATAGCCATAACCTCTGAGCGCCCGGTTTATCCGCAAGATAAGTCTCGCTATTTTGGTTCGGTCAGACGTGAAAAATTAAGAATAGTATTTTCATTCTACTCACCCGATGGCAATGAAATAGCAATGCCAATCGCCAGCATGTCTGCTTATTTAAAGCGTGATTTTCCATGGGTTGAAGTGTTGCTTGAGCCAGTACTTATTCTGCGTGACGCTGAACAGTATTCGCCAGAAACCTACGCTAAAACTATCAAAGAACTCGATGCCGATCTTATAGCTTTTTCTGTGATGAGCCCTCACTGGTACCCTATGGAGCCTTATTTTGAAGAATTGAAGAATTTGTTGCCTGATTTGCCGATCTGTATTGGCGGATATCAATCAATGTTGTCGCAGGAACAAACTATTACTAACCCTAACGTGGACTATATCTGTGTGGGTGATGGCGAATATGCCATAGCCAATCTCGCTCAGCATTTGAAGGGTCTTAAAGATGGACCAGTCGATGGCATGTGGGAAAAACTTATCGATGACTCGATATATGAAAGTGAGCCCCACCAAATCGGCGACTTGGCCGCTTTACCCTTTCCCGATTATGATGTCTTCTCCAAGGAAAATGGATTCGAAGATGTGAATTCTTCAATCTTTGGGCCTCAAGGAAAATTAGTTCTACCGGTTATGACCGGCCGGGGGTGTCCTTATCGCTGTACTTATTGTTGCAATACACCAATATTAGAAGGCTGGAAAACTAAAAAAGAATTCCTGCGTAAGTATGACCCCCAAGATATGGTCGATGAGCTTATTCGCTTGCGTGATAAATACCAGGTTGGATATTTCGAATTCTGGGATGAATTGTTTTTATCAAATTTAAAGTTTGTGAAAGCGTTCTTTGCTCTTTATAAAGATCAGGTTTGTTTGCCTTTTTCGATAAACTCCCGTGTTGAAGTTATGAACGAGCAGTTTTGCAAAACAGCAGCGGAAGCTGGTTGTCACACAATTTGGTTTGGTATCGAAAGTGGGGATGAGGAATTTAGGGCAAAAATGCTTGGCCGGAAAATGAAAAACGAACAAGTAATAGCCGCGGCAGAGAACTGTAAAAATGCAGGTATAAATAGACTAACTTTCAATATCGTAGGTGCGCCTTTGGAAACTGCTGAAAATATGCGGCAAACTTTGAGGCTAAATCAAGCAATAGCCCCCGAACATTTCTTCTTTTTTCCTTACATACCTCTGCGAGGGACACCTCTTTACAATATTGCCAAAGAAGAAGGTTTATTATTGTCTGGGAAGAAAAATCTACATTACCTTTCCGCCGCGAACGATCGTCAGTTCACTCTAAATATGAAGGAGCGTCCGGAACTTTTAACGGAAAAAGATTACAACGAAATTTGTATGGAAATGCTGGCCTTTCAAGAGCGGAATAATCGTCTTACTTATGCAGAAGGTGGCGCTGAGGCTCTGGCTACGGTTGAAGACAAAAGCTTTAGCTTGGTAGGTGACTCTGAGGTGGCAGAAGCAGCTCAAGTCAAACCGCCAACAGATAAAGAAAGTTCTATTCTCAGTGGTGTGAAGAATTTATTTAGAAGCTAGGCTTAAGCGGTCCTTTATTTTATTCAAGCAACCTTAGCCTGCAGTTGGTGTTCTCCTTTTAAGGCGTGATTGAATGTGCGCCATGAAATTATTGCCATTAGAAAATTTCCTACTACAGCGCCAGCGAAAAAGCCTGGTAAGCCAAAATAACGACTGCCTACATAGGCCAGAGGAACATAGAAAACTAAGAATCTGGCGACGCTCAAGCATAGCGCGGTAAGCGGCCGATGCAGCGCGTTAAGTGAAGAGTTGGTTAGAATGATTACACCCTGCAGCCCATAGCCTAATGGCATAATCCAAACGAATAATTTAATACCCTCGATAACTTGTGGGTCGTCGGAGAATACATCGGCGATTAGTATCGCGCTAAGCCCGAGGAGCAGATACACCGCGAGCTGCCAACCCATTATAAATTTTGTTGCAAGCCTATAGGCTTCCTCGACTCGATCTATTCGGTTAGCCCCAAAATTTTGACTAATCAACGGAGGC
>CAWKZI010000191.1:0-5299 GCA_963854365.1 Gammaproteobacteria bacterium | reverse complement strand
CCTTTCTCAAGGGCTTGCTCACATAAGGCGACATGCACACTGTCATAGTTAGGGCCAGCACTACCTCCTCGTAGCACTACGTGAGCATATGGGTTCCCCTTAGTTGTAACCACGGAAACCTGCCCTTCACCATTGATGCCGAGAAACCGATGGGGGCTAGAAACAGACTGCATGGCATTTACGGCAACCATCAAACCGCCATCAGTTCCGTTCTTAAATCCAACAGACGAAGAAAGCCCTGAAGACATTTCCCGATGAGTTTGTGACTCGGTTGTTCGAGCACCAATAGCGGACCAAACAATGATGTCTTGTAAATATTGTGGTGATATCGGATCAAGAGCTTCTGAAGAAGTAGGTAATCCTAGATCTGCGATATCGAGTAATAGTTTTCTGCCCTTCCGCAGACCATCTTCAATCTTAAAAGAATCATCTAGGTAAGGATCGTTTATTAGCCCTTTCCATCCAATAGCTGTCCGAGGTTTCTCAAAGTAGACACGCATTACTATATATAAAGTGTCACTAACTTTATCAGCTAATTCTTTCAATTTCTTGGCATAGTCGATGGCAGCGTCAGTATCATGGATCGAACACGGGCCAACGACTACCATGAGCCGCGAGTCTTTTCGGTCTAGAATGGAAAAAATCGTTTCTCGCGCCTTCTGAACAGAGTCCAGAGTTATGCCTTCTAAGGGTAATTCTGACTTTAAGTGCTCTGGCGTTAGCAGTGCTTCATTTGACGCTATGTTTAGATTGTCAGTTTGTGCCGACATATTAGCTTAACCACTTTAAAAAACGGGCGGCAATGATAGCAAATACTAGTTATTGGACAACCGTTAATTTTATAGCACTCATTGTTAGAGGGTTGTCACGGAGTTTTCACAAAGATCGAGCAAAGCTGGATTGGCTTGAAGAAGAAATTAATCAATAATTCGAGATTAGGAAAGCATTGATAATGAACAATACTGGAAGTGAGTTACAAATTTCTCAAAACTTCGATAGTGGCAATATTGAAGTTCTACAATGTAATCAAGCGCACGATATACAACTAGCTATAAAAAAAGATTATAACTCCGGATTTTACCAATGGTTTCACTTTAGACTCACTGGCGCTAGAGGCCAACAATGCATGCTAAAAATTATTAATGGTGGAGGTGCCGCTTATCCTGCTGGATTTGAAAACTATCGGGTCTTGTACTCCTACGATAGGAAAGAGTGGAGACGCCATTACACCAGTCTGGTCAATGGAGTATTGTCTATTTCATTTACTCCTGAGTTCGACTCAGTCTATTTCGCCTATTTCGTTCCATATTCCTTGGAGCGGCATCAAAACTTTATGTCAAAGAGCATAAAATCTCCTCTATGCTCCCTCCGAATACTGGGCAAGACATTAGATGATAGAGATCTAGATTTACTCACTATTAACGATTCGCTGGTGACAAGTAATAAGAAACAATGTTGGATAATTGCACGACAACACCCTGGTGAATCGATGGCTGAATGGTGGATGGAAGGTGCTATTCAATCGCTCCTTGATAAGGACAATACTATAACAACATCAATTTTAAGTAACTGCACTATTCACCTTGTGCCAAATATGAATCCAGATGGAAGTTTTCGTGGCCATCTAAGAACAAATGCTGCTGGGCGAAATCTTAATCGTGAGTGGGCAGACGCTGACATTAATCATTGCCCTGAAGTATTTTTAGTAAAAAAAGCTATGGCCGAAACTGGAGTAGATTTTTTCTTGGACGTGCACGGTGATGAATCATTACCTTACTGCTTTATTGCAGGTACAGAAGGCTTAAGTAATTGGGACGAGCATCAACAGCAACAACTGGATTTTTATCGTATTGAATTAGCAGCGGTTAATTCTGATTTTCAAACAAAGATTGGTTATCCAGCAAAAGCTCTAGGCCAGGCAAATTTAAGTATGAGCACTGCACAAACAGCTCAACTATACAAATGCCTAGCCATGACCTTGGAGATGCCATTTAAAGACACAATAGATACGCCAGATGAGACCTATGGTTGGTCGGTATCGCGATGCAAGCGTCTTGGAGAGTCTTGTTTTGAAGTGATGAATAGTTACGTTAAAAAATATTTAATCTGAAAAAACTGATGCTTTTAATGATTCTATCCATTTTCCTCAATTAATAGACAGCGACTAACAGAAATTGAGATGACACGATCGTTATAGACGGTCGTATTGAATTGTCGCTTTTGGTTACACTGTGTAGAATGCCGTCGAGCTTCAAATGCCCTGGCTAGAAGCTTTGTTGGATTATCTCTTTCTGCTCTTCATTACTACTTACATTTTATATAAAGGTCATAGACTATGGGACGTATCGCGAAATTAATTGGGATTTTATTACTAAATTGCCTCAGTATTAGCGTCAGTTATGGCGATGATCTGGTCAACATCCTGCGGTTGGCTTTGGAAAATGATCCGACCTTACGCCAGGCAGAAGCTAACTATCGAGCCAATCGAGAGAATGTAATTCAGAGCCGTTCTAGCCTACTGCCAGCTTTCGGGCTCGGCGGAACCACTTCTAGGCTCACCAGTGGTCCAGCAGATTCTGTCTATTTCGATATTCCTGACCCCATAACAGGCCAAACTACCCGAACTCGAGTGGCAAACGATCATAGTTTCAGGCCAGGTCTTAACAATCATGGCTATGGCTTGAACCTTTCTCAAAGCATTGTAAATCTTTCCAGTTGGTACAGTTTTCAAAGTGCCAGAGCAAGCGATAAAGCTGCCGCAGTAAATCTCGCAGCTGAAGAACAGAATCTTATTATGCGAGTGGCTGGCGCTTATTTCGATGTATTGAGAGCGCTCGACACTCTTGAAACAAATATACAAGAAGAAGAGGCTGCGCTGCGCACACTTGATCAGACCCGGCAACGGGAAGAAGTTGGTTTAGTTGCCATTACGGATGTTTATGACAGCCTAGCGTCCTACGATCTCGCACGCAACACAACGATTCTTCAACAAGACCTTTTACAGTCACGCTACGAAGCCCTCGAGGCAATAACCGGTCAGCCTCACCCTGAAGTCGAAGTTTTGCGTGAAGATTTTCCGATTGTTGAAGTCGATGGCAGTCTTATTGACTGGGAACGACAAGCAGACTCCAACAATTTGTTCATCGCTGCCGCAGAATATAATTTAGACGCTTCGCGGAAAAATCTGCGCGCTAGAAAATCAGATCACTTACCCACAATTGACCTTATCGGTAGCTTTGGCCATATTGTTACAGCTCCAATTGTTAGCCAAGGTGTTCAAATTGGTGGTGGTGCTAGTGATAGAACTTCGTTCGCTCTCAATCTAAATATTCCTCTTTATAACGGCGGTGCATTGAGCTCACGGCGCAGAGCCGCCGAATACTCAGTAATTGCAGCACAAGAATCGCTTGAGCTAACACGACGTCAGCTAACGCAAAATATCCGCAATGCGTACCGCGGAGTGAATACTGATGTATTAGTTATTGCTCAGAGACAGCAATCAATTACTTCTGCTCAAAGTGCGCTTGACGCAACAGAGCTTGGTGCTGAAGTGGGAACACGAAATATTGTTGAAGTTCTTTTGGCGAGAGAAAATCTTTTTAGAGCGCTTCGATCATATGCAGATGCTCGTTACAACTATGTGATCGATACCCTAGTTCTGAAGCAAGTGGCAGGCATCCTGACTCCTCAAGATGTCATCGATTTGAACGAATGGTTGCAAGAAGCAAGTTAAGTAACTATCGCTATAGCCGCTGACTTCTTAGTAACAAGTTTTGTTAAATAGATCACAAGGCCGCAGTATCAATTGTGGCCTTTTTCCGCTTGCGTATCTTAGCCCTCAAAGGAATCTAGCTGCAGGTCGTTTCTACGTAGTTACTTAACTCAAATTTACTCTCTAGATAAGTTAGAATGTAGGCGTATAAATTAGTTCATAAAAAATTATGTCTATTTCATACCTTCAAAAATAATCGTAGCGGGAACGGAATTATCTTGCAAAGTAAGTTACCTGATATTGGCACTAACATTTTTACAGTCATGTCGAAAATGGCACAGGATTATGGCGCTATAAATTTATCACAGGGGTTCCCCGACTTCGATTGCCCTGAGAAGCTTAAAGACCTTGTTGCGCACTATTTATATGATCAGAAAAATCAGTATCCACCTATGGCTGGCATACAAGAATTACGACAACAGATTGCAATCAAGGTTGCTGATTACTATGACTTTCATGCAGACCCCGACTTAGAAATTACTGTTACCTCTGGCGCGACGGAAGCTTTATTTGATGCTGTTCAGGCCACTGTCAGGTCCGGTGACGATGTTATAGTATTCGACCCTGCTTACGATTCCTATGCACCTGCCATTCAACTGGCAGGTGCAAATGCCATTCATATTCCTCTGCGTACCCCAGCTTACAAAATTGATTGGAATTTAGTTGAGAATTCAATTACCAAGAATACGAAATTGATAATTATCAATTCTCCACATAATCCTTGTGGTTCAATACTAGAAAGACAAGATATCGATAGTTTGGCAGAGTTGATAAGAAATAAAGATATTCTGGTGCTTTCAGATGAAGTCTATGAGCACATGGTGTTCGACGGACAAAAGCATGAGAGTATTTTGAGTCATCATGAACTTCGAGAAAAATGTTTTGCCGTATTCTCTTTTGGAAAAACGTTTCATGCTACTGGCTGGAAACTAGCCTACTGCGTTGCAAGAAAGAGCTTAACCGAAGAGTTTCGTAAAGTTCACCAGTTTGTCACCTTTACCACATCTAGTTTCGTGCAGTATGGCATCGCCGATTTTATGGCTCAGTGCCCAGAACATGCTCGAGACCTTCCGTCATTTTATGAACAAAAACGAGATACCTTCTGTGAATTGCTACAGCCCTCTAGACTAAAATTTACACCTTCCAAGGGAACTTATTTTCAACTAGTAGATTACAGCGATATAAGCGATCTCCCTGATATCGAATTCGCCAATCATCTAACTCAAAAAGTAGGAGTCGCAGCAATTCCTCTCACTCCTTTTTACCAAATTGCACCTGACACTAAAATTCTTCGTTTCTGTTTTTGCAAAGACGATGAAACTCTTGAGCGGGCTGCAGAAATTCTCTGCAAACTGTAATTAGGCTATGACGACTTTAGATTTTAATCAATTAGCCTTAGACATCAAATCATGGGGAATCGAAATTGGTTTTCAAGAAATCGCCATTACCAATATAGACCTTACTAAATATGAACATCACTTATCCAGCTGGGTGGAAAATAACTACCATGGAGCAATGGGCTACATG
>CAWKZI010000190.1:0-5299 GCA_963854365.1 Gammaproteobacteria bacterium | reverse complement strand
TATCTGCTACAAGGGAGCTTATATTCAAGCCTGATCGCTCTGGTTTTTGCCAGACGACCATATCTGCAGCGTTCACTGCTAGCACCAGATCTTTTTGATGGATACCCTGCTTCATAGTATTCGACCTCGGCTCGATAACTGCTATTAATCTAGCACCTGGGTATTCTGCTTCAAGTTTCGCAGCCATACCCTTTAAGGTTGATTCAATAGCTGTGGGGTGATGGGCAAAGTCGTCATAAATTTTGATGCCTTTAACTTCACCGCGCAATTCCAACCTTCGTTTCACGCCTTTGAACCCCATCAATGCTTCACAAGCTGTTACCACTGGAACTCCGACATGATGTGCAGCGGCTACAGCTGTCACAGCATTCTTAACATTGTGCAATCCTGAAAATTCCCAGTCTATGGCGGCACGGCTCATCACTTCGCCATCAGAGCCTTGACCATATTTAACCAATTCAAATTCTCCACCCTGCGCATCTAACACCAAAGCATTCCAAAAAACACCACCGTTTTGTGCGAGTTTTCTGCAAATATCTTCTGGCAATGAAATTCCAAACTGTTGTGTTGGAGTCCAACATCCGATCTCGAGCACAGCCTCTAAACTAGCTTCGCCATAGGGAAAAATGATCAAACCATTATCGGGGACTGTTCGCACCAAATGATGGAATTGCCTTTCTATAGCTTCGAGATTTTCGAAGATATCTGCGTGATCAAATTCAAGGTTATTCAGAATTGCTGTACGAGGCGCGTAGTGAACAAACTTTGAGCGCTTGTCAAAAAATGCGCTGTCATATTCATCTGCTTCAACGACAAAAAACGCTGAGTCGCCCAAGGTAGCGGAACTAGAAAAATTATTGCATACGCCTCCAATTAGGTAACCAGGTTGTAATCCTGCATATTCCAGAATCCAGGCTAGCATCGAACAGGTAGTAGTCTTGCCATGGGTGCCCGCAACTCCTAAAACCCATTTATCATGCAAAACAAATTGCGCCAGCCACTGTGGGCCCGAGGTATAGCTGATACCCTCTCGCAACACGTATTCCACCGCACTATTACCGCGAGAGAGGGCGTTTCCGATAATCACCAGATCAGGCTGTGGTTGCAGATGCTCAGCCTTAAAGCCCTCCATTAACTGAATACCCTGCTCCTCCAGTTGTGTGCTCATTGGCGGATAGACATTCGCATCGCTGCCACTTACCCGGTAACCCAGCTGCTTGGCAAGCACAGCAAGGCTACCCATAAACGTGCCACAAATACCTAGAATATGAACATGCATTTTCTAACTCTCTACTCTCTGCATAATAACTAATTAATAATTTCGGCCAATAGTTAATAAAAGTTCAATTTTGCGTACATTTAGAGCTAAAATTTAATTCTTCCATTGTGTTATAGCATATAACCGCAACATCCACGGATCACTTAATCTCAGCCTGTAAACTTCATTCTAAAAACCACAAACGAGCAGGAATTAATCTTGCTAGCATTACCTACCTATCAACGCGATTTATGTAAATTATAGTCTTCAATGCATAACAAGGATGCATTGCAATCACCTCTCACCTGACGCTAGGATGAAGATCTCGTTTCTTTCTTCAATTAAGTAAAGCTATGGTAGATCCTACAAATTTTTGGCAATACTCTCAGTCGCTCTATAATCAGAAAGTGGTGGCCAGCACCTGCCTTAGTTTGCAAGAGTCTCACGACCTCGATGTAAATCTAATTCTATTTTGCTGTTGGTATGCCCGTAACTTTGGAGTTATTTCTGAAGCCTTGCTTGCGGACTCTTTGAAATATTCTAAATCATGGAGAAGAAATGTAGTACTGCCTATCAGGTCAACCCGGATTTGGATGAAAAGCCATCTGGAAAATACTGAAAATAGTGACTATCTTATAGTTAAAGCCTTAAGAGAGAGGATTAAATTTGACGAGTTGACTGCAGAAAAAATCCAACAAGAATATCTAGCAGAAATAGCTTCGAATTATCTGGCAACGAATGAAATAGCATTAGAAAAGACTGAGAAATCAGAGCAGCAAAACGCGGCCATTACAAACATTAGACAGTTGCTGAGCACTTTATCAATTGGATTCGATTCGAACATCGAAGTATCGATCAAGCTGATAGTGGATTCTTTTTAGCTAAGGTTGAAGGATCAGTTATTGTTTTAAATAGTTATACTCAGAGGGGAAAACCTCTTCCAAGTATAAACCTCAATGTGTTTCATAGGAGGGGGAGTATCAATGTTTTGTTGCTATAACAGATGGGTATTTGTTATTAAATTATTTATTCAAAGGAGCTAACGAGTCCTCCTGCTCGTCTTGAATCTTTCTTGGCCGAATATCGATTACTGCGCAGCCGCTAGTTCAATCACCACATCCCAATTGAAGCGAACAAACCTATGCAATTCGCTTATGAGAATTCTTTCCTGGTCGCTGTGGGCACCAAATCCAAGAGCGGCGTCTTCTCTGTCGATAGCAGGACCAATGCCGTAACATTGAATTCCACGGTTTCGCAGATAAGCCATATCCGTTGCGCCTGTGCTCATGGTCGGCAGTGAGATAACGCCATAGTGCTCTCGTATCCCTGCTTCAATAGCGGTAAAAGCCACAGTATCCAAACTAGCTTGTCCGCGAGGCCGAGTATTTCTGGCACCAAGGCTAACCTCGACAGCTGGATCATCTACAATCCGGCGGATCTCATCGAGGAATTCGGGAATACTCTCATCAGGCAGCGCTCGAAAATCGACACTGGCCCTCGCCTCGGAAGGAATGACATTTATTCTATAACCGGCATCGAAAATATTTGGCGATAGAGAAGAACGTAACATTGATGCGTGGCGAGGTTCATTAGCGAGAAAGTATTCGTCTGAATCACTGGCACGGCTCGGATCTAATACATTTAAATAGCGCTCCGCTGCATCCGCCGGAGAAATACTCGCAAGGCGTTCGAAATAAGCTGCGGTTGTTTCGTTTAAACGAATGGGAGTGCGCCAATCTGCTATTGCGGCTATCGCTTTAGCTAAACGCGTGACGGAATTAGTTTGCAAGGGCACAGAACCATGCCCTGCGACTCCAGTGGCTAATAACTCAACTCGATAAGGTATTTTTTCAACAGTCTGGATACCGGCGTACTGCACCTCACGATTGACCCGTGCTACAGAGCCACCTTCGGCCAAACAGAATTCGGATTCAATTTTATCGAAGTGGTTCTCCACCATGAACTCGATACCAAATTCAGTAGCTCCTTCCTCACCAGACTCTGCTAGAAAAATGACATCACGATCTAATTTTATATTCAGCCTTTTTAGCTCCAGCATCACCATCAGGGCTGAGGCCAAATTATCTTTATCATCTACTGCGCCACGGCCATAAACATAGCCATTGTCGATGGTGGCGCTAAAAGGTGGAAATATCCATTTTTCAGGATCAACATTCACTACATCTGTATGCGCCATTATCAACAAGGGTTCTTTGTCGCCATTACCTTCCAGTCTCGCGAGCACATTTGGCCGTTCAGGGTCTAGAGCCAATAGCTCAACTGGAATGCCCTCTGCTTCTAAAACTTGGAACAGATATTCAGCCGCAGGTAATTCCCTTCCTGGAGGATCACTGGTATCGAATTGCAACAAGGCACGATAATGCTGCAGCGTTTCCGTCTCCACTGCAGCCCAATCGGGCTCGCTAAATTGGGCAGACACAATCTGGGTAAATAATAGGCAGAAAATTGAGATAACAATACGCATGAAGGATTCTCTATGCTCGAAGATACATGTAATCGAGCATATCAGAGAATCAGGACTTTTGGGCCGCTGACTGGCTAATCTCAATAATCAATAAATCAGCGTCTAATAATCTAATCTACGGAATAGACCAATTGTCCAGTCTAGCCGCTCTTATGCAGCACGGGACTTGGATGATTTCCAGGTTTTATCGGATGAGTTCTGATTAGCTACATTCAGTTTTGGCTTGCGCCGCCTTTGCTTAGGGTTGAGTTTCTTAGTAGCTGGGCGCTCGTCTTGTCGAGAGTGCTTTGTTTCTGACTTGCCAGATGACTCTTCTAGGACCTTAGGGCGCGCCGGCAAATCAAATTCGGTTAGATCTGCCACGGGAATGGAGTTCTTGATTAGCCGCTCAATATCCCGCAATTGCTTTTTATCTTCATTAGTGACTAATGAAATTGCGACCCCACTTAAGCCAGCTCTGCCGGTTCGACCAATCCGATGCACATAATCTTCTGGTACATGGGGCAGGTCAAAATTGATTACAGTTGCAAGCTGGTCAATATCAATCCCACGGGCAGCAATATCAGTAGCAACTAGAACTTGTACTTTATTTTGTTTGAAAGCATCTAAAGCCTTCGTTCGTTGCGCCTGCGATTTATTACCATGGATTGCTGCAGCTGAAATATTATCTCGACTGAGCCTTTTAACTAGATTGTTCGCACCATGTTTAGTCCGACTAAATACCAAGGTCTGATCAGCACTGGATCGAAGCAATGAACTAAGCAGATCTGCCTTTCTTGGCTTATCAATCTTGTATATTTTCTGGGAAATCAATTTTACCGTAGAATTTCTCGGTGCGACGTCAATTTCAATGGGATTATGGCAAATGGTTTTCGCCAATTTGCGAATCTCATCGGAAAAAGTTGCTGAGAACATCAGGTTTTGCCTACGCTTTGGTAGCAACGCGAGAATTCGCCTGATATCTCTTATAAATCCCATATCCAACATACGATCAGCTTCGTCAAGAATAAGAACTTCTACCTCATCGAACTTAACCGAGCGTTGTTGATATAAATCCAGCAAGCGACCTGGTGTCGCGACCAATATATCAAGACCACGCCGAAGTTTTTGCTTCTGTGGATTTATATTCACACCACCAAAAACCACGCCATGGCGTAATCTTTCATTTACGCCATAAGTTTCAATGCTGTCTTGAATTTGAGCAGCTAATTCGCGAGTCGGTGTCAGAACCAAGGCTCTTATTTGGCGGTCATTGTTTTGCTGACGCCCACCGAGTAATTGTAAAAGCGGTAAAGTGAAACCTGCAGTTTTGCCTGTTCCAGTTTGAGCGGCGGCCATTACATCCTTTCCGCTTAGTATTTCAGGTATAGCCCGCTCCTGAATTGGAGTGGGTGTTGTGTATCCTGTCTTTTGCACTGCTTGCAATAGAGAATCGGTTAGTCCAAGTGTATTAAATGTCATTAAAATCTCTTTAATTTATAAATAGTATTTACAGCTAGCCACAGCCAAGTGATTCCGGCTAAGTCAGCTTGATTAAGGTGTGTCCGAATTGTATT
>CAWKZI010000189.1:0-5301 GCA_963854365.1 Gammaproteobacteria bacterium | reverse complement strand
CTTATTAATGGTGAATTGGTGCAAGTTGATAGCCCCTCAAGGCTTCCAGCTGTTACTTCAATTGAAGAAATGCGAGAACCAATTGTATTGGCAAATATTTTAGTGCCGCAAGAGCATTTGGGAAATGTGATCACCTTGTGTGTTGAAAAGCGTGGGACTCAAAAAGAGATGCAGTTCATTGGTAAGCAGGTTTCCCTCAGTTATGAACTACCGATGAATGAAGTTGTTCTGGATTTTTTCGATAGGCTAAAGTCAGTAAGTCGAGGATATGCATCACTTGATTATCACTTTATTCGCTTCGAAAAATCGAATCTTGTTCGTTTAGATATTTTAATTAATGGCGATAGAGTAGATGCATTAGCCTTAATTGTTCATCGCGACCATGCGCAAAATAAGGGGAGATTGTTGGTCGAGAAAATGAAGGAACTCATCCCTCGTCAAATGTATGACGTTGCAATACAGGCAGCAATTGGCGGCCAAATCATTTCACGACAAACAGTTAAAGCTCTGCGAAAGAACGTTACTGCAAAATGTTATGGTGGTGACATTACGCGAAAGAAAAAGCTATTAGAAAAACAAAAAGCTGGTAAGAAGCGCATGAAAAAAGTGGGTAATGTTGAGGTGCCCCAGGAAGCTTTTCTTGCAGTCTTAAAAGTTGATGGCTAAGGTTAGTTTGCTTGAAAGTTTAACTTGGGGTTAAGACCCTGAATTTGCATTGAGGTTCATTGAGTAAAAAATGGATATAGATTTTTCTATAGTGCTGGTTTCATTGGTGTCCTTCTGCGGCCTGCTTTGGTTGCTCGACAGCTTACTCAACAAGAAGTCGCGAATTGCGGTGGCGGAAGAGTATCGGGCTACTAAAGCGAAGGGTAAGAGCGATGAAGAGGTAGCTGAGACCATCGCTATTTTGTCACAAGACCCTTTGATTATTGAGTACGCAAAGTCATTCTTTCCGGTGCTTTTAATCGTTTTGATATTGCGTTCATTCTTAATCGAACCTTTTCAGATCCCCACAGGGTCTATGATTCCCACTCTGGAAGTGGGGGATTTTATATTGGTTAACAAGTATGCGTATGGTGTGCGATTGCCAATAATTGGCACAAAATTAATGGATGTGGCTGACCCCAAGCGTGGCGAGGTTATGGTGTTTATTCCGCCCCATGAGAATAAATATTATATCAAGCGAGTTATAGGGCTTCCTGGTGATACCGTCCGCTACCAGGAGTCGAATCTGTATATCAATGGTGAATTGGTAGAACGAACATTTCTCGAGGAGAGGCTAATTGAAACCGGGCAAGGTAGAATTTCAGCAGAACTTTATAACGAGACTATTGGGGAGGTTGAGCATATAACTCAATTGATACCAGCTTTTAACCGCGAAAGAAGTCGCACGTCATGGGTTATCCCTAATGGGTTTTATTTCATGATGGGCGATAACAGAGACAACAGCAGTGATAGTAGGGTCTGGGGGACAGTTTCGGAGAAGGATATTGTCGGTCAGGCCATAGCGGTTTGGATGCACAAGGAACCTGGTCTCCATTTGCCGAGTTTCTCGAGAAATCAGCGTATTCGGTAGGTAGTTTGTGGTTTTTTGGCGGAATATTTACTGAATTGTGCTTATATTTAATTGATTGCGTGAAGGCAAATTATTGCCGATAGTCTAAATATTAGGTATGTAACCGATTTTTCTCTGACAGCAATCAAATTACGTAAAGAAAATAATAGCCCTATAACAACTATTGCTTATAAGAGCAGAGTTAAACTAACTATCAATCTGGATGTTGTTTAAAAATTTGATACAGTAATCGAGTAGAAATTATCGACATAGATAAACTTCAGGCTAACTTAAACTATCAATTCTCTGATCAGGAATTGCTGCGTCTAGCCCTCACACATCGTAGCGCGAACAAATTAAATAATGAACGTCTGGAATTCCTAGGCGACTCTCTTCTTGGCTTTATTATCGCTGAATCACTTTGTTTAATTAACGTCGACGCAAGTGAAGGTGAGCTCAGTCGTATGCGCTCGAGTATAGTCAATAAAGATAGTCTTGCTCAAATTGCTAGAACTTTGCAGTTGGGGGATTTTGTCTGTTTAGGTGCGGGAGAAGCTAAAACTGGTGGCAGGGAGCGAGATTCAATTTTGGCGGATGCAGTAGAGGCTGTCATTGCAGCGATCTATCTAGACGGTGGTATGGGAGATTGTAAGAAAGTAGTTGAGCATTGGAATTCAGACAAACTGTCTACTGAAGACCCAAAGCAGGGACAAAAAGATTATAAGACTCGGCTACAGGAATTAATGCAGTCTAGAGGGGCTGTGCTGCCATCTTATTTTACAATAGGTACCAGCGGTGAGGCCCATCAACAAACCTTTCTTGTTGAATGCCGAGCAGAAGGATTGGGTCAGCCTCAGCAGGGCAGTGGTCGTAGTAAGAGAGTTGCAGAACAGAGTGCCGCCGAAAAAGCACTGACAGCCCTGGAAGAAGGCTAATGATTGATGCAAGCGCGAAGAAAGGGAATGCCAGCTGTGGTTATGTGGCTATTATAGGGCGACCCAATGTTGGGAAATCAACCTTACTGAATCATCTTCTTAAACAAAAGATCAGTATTACTTCTCGTAAACCTCAAACTACTCGACATCGAATATTGGGAATTGTCAGCGACAAGGAGCATCAGTGTATCTATGTAGATACTCCCGGCTTGCATGGTCAATTTAACAAAACCTTAAATAGGGTGATGAATGAAACGGTTGTCAGCGTGGTAAAAGATGTTGATGCCATTATTTTCGTAACTGAGCGACTGATATGGAACGATGCCGATCAGCTTGTTTTGGATGTTTTGCAAAAATCAGAAGTGCCAGTTTTATTGTTAATTAATAAAGTCGATTTGATGGCAGATAAGAACAAATTATTGCCCCATATTGAGTCTTTGGCGGCTAAGCGTGAATTCGCTGAAATCGTTCCGATATCAGCACTTGGAGGCCACAATATAGAGCTAATTGAAGAGCTGGTAAAAAAATATCTACCTATCCAGAGCTTCCTATTTCCAGAAGATCAAATCACCGACCGCAGTTCACGGTTTATTGCGGCTGAAATTATACGTGAGAAAGTCACGCGCCAACTTGGCGATGAAATCCCCTATGAAGTTACAGTAGAAATTGAGAAATTTAGTCAGGAGGGTAAAACCCTTCACATTCATGGCCTCATTTTAGTTGATAAAAAAGGGCAGAAGAGAATTATTGTGGGAAAAGAAGGGGATCGGCTCAAGCAGATCGGCACTGCCGCACGAGAGGACACTGAGAGAGCCTTTGACACGAAAGTAATGCTTAATCTTTGGGTGAAAGTGAAATCTGGCTGGGCAGATGATGAGCGTGCCTTAAAGAGCCTCGGGTATATCGATTAACATTAAGCCTGAGTAGGATGTCACCATGGATACAAGAATTACTCTTCAGCCGGCCTATGTTCTGCACACGCGCCCCTTTCAAAACACCAGTCTGTTAGTTGATTTCTTTACCACTGATTATGGCCGTTTACGCGCTATTGCCAAGGGAGCGCGGAGTGCAAAATCTAAATATCGTTCTCTATTGCAATTATTCCAACCATTACTTATTTCATTTAGTGGAAGGGGTGAAGTTAAAACCGTCGCGTTGATAGAGAGTAGTCATAGTGCAATCCTTTTGCAGGCAGATCGTCTATTTAGTGGTCTCTATATTAATGAACTCTTAACTAGATTGCTTCATCTCCATGTTGAACACCGTAAACTGTTTAATAACTACCAAGAAGTATTGGTGGGATTGTTAGGAGAGACGTCGATTGAATTAGTACTGAGAAAGTTTGAGCTTAATTTACTGGCGGAGCTTGGTTACGCTATAAATTTGGAATCGGATTGCCATCAGTACAGACCGCTAGATGCTGAGTGCTTGTATAAGTTCATTCCGGATGTGGGCTTTGATCCTATTACTCCTCAGCCAGGGCAATCGGAAGCGCTCAATTTATTTTCCGGAGCTGACTTAATTGCATTGCGGGAATTCAAGTTGGAGGATGAGAGCACAGCAAGATCAGCAAAACGACTTTTGCGCCTGGCACTTAATGCTCATCTTGGTGAAAAACCATTGAATAGTCGCAAATTATTCACTTCCAACAGCTAGGCCTTCAGCTTTAACCGGTCGGGTAATCAGTGTAGAATTTTGCGCTTTCCGGAACCTTCACTCTAGCGCAACTTAATCTTATGCCTTACGAATCAATATCAAGTCAAATTGGAAATACCCCGCTGGTAAAGCTGCAACGCTTACCAGGTAAAACCTCTAATACTATTCTTGCAAAACTTGAGGGTAATAATCCGGCTGGCTCAGTAAAAGACCGGCCCGCTCTCAGCATGATTCAGCAAGCTGAATTGCGGGGAGATATCCAGCCAGGTGATAGTCTTATTGAAGCGACCAGCGGAAATACTGGTATCGCTTTAGCGATGGTGGCGGCGGTCAAAGGCTATCAATTAACTCTGATTATGCCTGATAACATGAGTGCAGAACGCAAAGCATCCATGTCCGCTTATGGGGCAGAACTAATTTTAGTGAGTGAAAAAG
The DNA here is from genome assembly GCA_963854365.1 of Gammaproteobacteria bacterium. Lineage (GTDB taxonomy): Bacteria > Pseudomonadota > Gammaproteobacteria > Pseudomonadales > Pseudohongiellaceae > UBA9145. The sequence goes on along the minus strand of CAWKZI010000189.1, from coordinate 720 downwards.
AAGGAATGGAGGGCGCAAGGGATTTAGCACACAAACTGCAGCAAGAGGGGAAAGGCAAGGTATTGGATCAGTTTGCCAATCAAGATAACCCAAATGCACATTATGTGCACACAGGTCCAGAAATTTGGCGTGACACAAAGGGAAGCATCACCCATTTTGTTTGCTCTATGGGAACTACAGGAACGATCATGGGTGTCTCCCGTTATCTAAAAGAACAGAATTCCAATATTCAGATTATTGGGTTGCAACCAAAAGATGGATCACGAATCCCAGGAATAAGGCGTTGGCCACAAGAATACCTCCCCAAAATATTTGATAACAGTCGAGTAGATAAAGTTATAGATCTTGATCAGATAGATGCAGAAACAACTATGAGAAAGGTAGCCAAGGAAGAAGGGATCTTCTGCGGAGTATCCTCCGGCGGATCTATCTTTGCTGCTTTGGAGCTGTCTAAGCAACTCGAGAATGCCACAATTGTAGCAATAGTTTGTGATCGTGGTGATCGCTACTTATCTACTGGTGTCTTCGATTAAACGATAGCCCTAGTTATTTACCCTATTGGAAGAATACTGGCGGTTCGTTGAGAGTTGTCACTTGTTTTTATTACCAATCTTTTTCTAGCTCATTATCTACTTAATAAGGCTAACGGAAAATGACCTACTGACTATGAATAACAAAAGATATAGAAAATCTAAGCTCCCCTCTGAACCGGTGGAAATA
>CAWKZI010000188.1:0-5304 GCA_963854365.1 Gammaproteobacteria bacterium | reverse complement strand
AACCAGATATTTATGAGCACCTATGGGCAAGCCCGTATGGATCGTGAGTTCTATGCCTGTGTCACGCAAAGTACTAATTAATGGCGCTGTGCCATTCATATCAGGTGTGAATCCAACAACGCTTGATTCAAGGTTATTCCCCAGCCTGGCGCATCGGAAACAGGCAGTAAACCGTTGTTAATTTGTTCAGCGGGTTGCAGCAACCCACTTCGCCAGTCTGCTTCGCCCCATTGAAACTCGAGTATGTCGAAGTTTGGCATGGCCGCACACAGGCTTGCTGATGCGGCGGTAGATATCGGGCCAGAGGGATTATGGGGTGAAACCATTACGCCGAAGCTCTCCGCCATAGTAGCGATCTGTATCAACTCCTGGGCACCACCGCAGTGTTTGATATCGGGCATGATTATGTCTACTGCCCGTCGTACAATCAGATCTCTGAACCCTTCCCGACCAAAGAGAAATTCCCCGCCAGCCATCACTTGCTTAATACTGTTCTTAATCGCGACGGTTTGTTCCAATAAGGTAGGTGCTACAGGTTCTTCATACCAGGACAAGTTGGCGCCATCAAGCTGATTCGCCACTTCGATTGCCAGGTCCACATCGAAAAAGCTGTGCGCATCGATCTTGATGGCTATATCGGGACCTACCGCATCGCGCATGGCATAAACTGCTGCAATGCCCAGGTCAGTTGCGCGGGTAATTTCCTGTGCTGGTGCATCCAATGCAGGAAAACCATCGAATGGCGCTGCCTTTAATGCTTTAAAACCGTCTGTCGCGGCGGCAACTGCATTAGCGGCAAATCCCTCGGGTGTCCGCTGTGCCGTAGCTCGATTTATATTTGCATAGACAGATAATCTGTCATGTAACTTGCCACCAAAAAATTGATACACGGGAATTTCCAATGCTTTTCCACAGATATCCCACAGCGCCTGCTCGATGGCGCTGAATGCGGTGGCACGGGCGCGATTCTGTCCCGCCAGTCGTGCAAATCCCTGTTGTCGAAATTGTGCGATGGCGAAAGGGCTGCTGTCTCGGGTTAACTCGAAGAATTCCCTGAGTTCCGGTAATGAAGTTCGGCTCCCCAGTGAGGCTTCCCCCAATCCCGTAATTCCCTGATTGGTCTGCAATTGCACCAGTATCCAGTTGGTTCTGAGGGTGACATTAACGACAGTTACACTGATGCCGGTAACACGCAGGCCGCTGCTCCTGTTCTGAGCAAATAGAGAGTTCGCAGGAAATGCTAGGGCGGAAGTGCCGGGAAGCATTTTCAAAAATTGTCGGCGATTAAGCGATAGCATATTATTCATCAGAGCCTTTATATCTATTTTCAGAAGCATTCACTACCTGATTGATTAGCCAATTACGATCTAAGTGATTATTAGGCAACCAGACATCTACAAACTCTTCGTCACCTGATACCGTAAATTCAAAGCCCATGGATGAGCCAACTATTACTTGAAGAGACATTAATGATTCGTTCTGCGCTTCTTCTGCACCGCGAAATTCGGCAGAGCCGTGGGGAATCTCTACATCGTCAACTAGGCGAATTAGATGTCCCTTTTTCTTCAGCTTTAGCGGCGAATACCCCGTGAAGATCCACGCAGCTAGACCCAATTTCCAAGCACCAAGATCAAGAACTTTTGTAAGGCTTTCACTCAGCATCAGCTTGCCTTCCTTTCATTGCCCATCTTTCGTAAGAGTTAATTATTGTTTTTCTTCTAGCGAACATCGCCCAGCCGTCGGGATCGTCAATGTAAACTTGTTTTAATTTGGCAGTATCCAAATGTTTCATCTGAAGCTCTGACGCCTCATTATTAAATTCTCGGTCCTGCGACCATGTGCGGAAGGTTCTTCTGAAGCCGTTAAAAACCACCCATCGTGGTTCGGAAACTCCGTCAAGGTGTTTTTCTTCTTTGTAACCAAGCGTTAAGCCCATGTCTGACAGTTTGCTTGAGTAGATGGGACCACCATCGAGCCTGCTAAATATTCGGCCTTCCTTGTGTCTGAAGCTGGGTTGAGCTTTGAGGATTTTGATCGCTTCGTCACAGAGAGGAATAGCCCAACGATTTTTGCTTTTGTATTTGCCGTCCGGCACATTCCAGACTTTGTTTTTAAGATCGATTTCTTCCCAAGTTACTCCTCGCGCTTCGTTAGATCGGGCCTGTGTCAATATTCCAAACATCATGCATTGCACATCAGGTCTTGCACCTTTGGGCTTATCGAGTGCTAGGAGATTTTTCACAAAGGCTGGTAACTTTTTCCAGTACAGGGCAGGGCGTGGCAGTGACTTCTTCTTTATCTTTTTAAATGTCGTGAAGGCCATCTCCATGTCGTGTTTCCAGACAATCGGTTGCTTCTCAATTAATCTATCTGCTTTCGCATGACGCATGATTTGAGCGATATAGATATGAGTTCGCTCTGCGGCAATAGGCTTGTCATACAAGAATATAGTGCTGCCGGATTTCTTCTTTAAGATATCAACTACGTGTTGGCGGTCTATATCTGTGATCGCCATGTGTCCAATCGTGGGATAGATATAGTCACGCAGCAAACTTCTAATGCGTCTGACCGAGGCCGGATCTTTATAGTCATTCTCTTTGAGTGGTAGGAAAGTCTCTTCAGTGTATTGCTTGAATGTAATTGATTTGGCTTCTGCCTCCCGAGCCTCTGCTGCAACTCTTTTCTTATCTTCCTTGGGATCAATGTTTTTGGCTACAAGCTCAGCTTTGTCTCTCGCAACCTGTCGCGCTGCTTTTAGACTCACCTCTGGATAAGCACCGAGGCCCATGGGTGACAGGCGTTTACCGCCAAACGAATAGCGATATAGCCAAGACTTTGAGTTAGTAGGCTTAATATTTAAGTACAGGCCCGTAGTATCCTTAATCTGCCGACGGTCATCATTAGGTCGCCCAGAATGTTTTGCTTCTTGTACGGCCTTAGCGGACGTTAGGGGAGGTAATTTTGGAGGCTTCTTCGGCACGTTGTACCACCTGTTGTACCAGTAAACGTTAGATTCTATTGTAAGGATTTAGAAACTATTAGACAATAGCAGGTGTAATAAGCCCGTATTTACTGGGATTTAGAGATATCGTTAGGAGGATTTAGACGGAACTAGCCCGCGATATACGAGCTAGTGGTACCAGCGGGCGGACTTGAACCGCCACTCCCGCAAAGGAACCGGATTTTGAATCCGGCGTGTCTACCAATTTCACCACGCTGGCTTTGTTCAACTAGTTAAAACCCGCTTAGTCATAGCATAGGGTTCTTGCCAAAACACCTAACACTAGCGGGCGGCCATTATACCTATTGGGCTTTCAGGTGCAATGAGTGGCTCTTAGAGAAGATGCCTGCATGGGATAGGATGAAGTCTCTCTGCTTTTGCCTTTTATGTTGAGGTAATTTTCTATAGGCTTCGTTGGCACGAATATTTGACGAAATAGTTTCACGAACAGCACGTCATCAATTTTTTAAAAAGCCCTATAAAATGCAACTTTCAGATTTCCATTACCAATTACCCCCTGAGCTTATTGCGGAATACCCCGCAACTAAAAGGTCTGGTAGTAGATTATTACATCTTGACTGCCAGCAATCCCAAAACCAACATTATGGTTTTAGCGATATTTTGCAACTACTCACGGCCGGTGATTTGCTTGTGTTTAATGACACGCGGGTGATTCCGGCTCGCTTATTTGGTCGCAAGGAAAGTGGAGGAAAGATTGAAGTTTTTATAGAGCGACTGTCTAGTGGAAACAAAATTCTCGCGCAGATTCGAGCCAGCAAGACACCGAAGCCGGGCAGTATTATAAATTTTTTTAATAGAGATAGTTTGCCCACGGATGGTTTGACAGAGATCTCCCTAGAAGCAGCAGTTCAAGCTAAAGTATTAGATCGGCAAGGTGATTTTTTTGTACTGCAATTTACTAAAAATATTGACCTTGGCCTTGTGCTTTCCCAAATAGGCCGCATGCCATTACCGCCATATATCAAACGTCATGATGAATTGATAGATATTGAACGCTATCAAACTATCTATGCTAAACGAAAAGGGGCAGTTGCTGCTCCCACTGCAGGTCTACATTTTGACAAAGACCTTTTAGAAAAATTGTCTGCGCAAGGAGTAGAGCAAGCCTTCTTGACCTTGCATGTTGGGGCGGGAACGTTTCAGCCTGTTCGAGTAGAAGACATTCGCGATCACAAAATGCATACCGAGTTAGTTGAGGTCAGTACTGCTGTTTGCAAGCAAATTAAGAATTGTAGACAGCGGGGTGGTCGTGTAATTGCAGTGGGCACAACTACAGTGCGCAGTTTGGAAACGGCTGCAGCTAGCGGGAATCTTGAACCGTTTAGTGGCGAGACAGATATCTTCATCTATCCTGGTTATGAATTCAAAGCAGTAGATGGATTGATCACTAATTTCCATTTACCTGAGTCAACTTTATTGATGTTGGTAAGTGCTTTTTGCGGACAAAAGAAGTTGCTTGCTGCTTATCAGGAAGCTATAGAGCAGAAATATCGTTTTTATAGTTATGGCGATGCGATGTTGATTAACAGATGAGCATCGGCTGACGCTCATCATCTGCATGATTTAAGAGAGTTGAGGTAATTTCCTTAAAAATGACCGAGATAATCTTGCATTGATAAACTCGATTCTCTGCTAAAAATATATGTAATATTTATCTTATTAACCTGCTGCGAAGGTAATTCAACCCTTTTTTCGAGACTAGACTATGGTTAGGTTTACCCGCAAATTCTGCTACACTACGCGGCCGAAATATCAGATACAAAACGAAGGCTGATAATTCCAAATAAGCAGAATTTCGTTCAATTAGCTAAAATCAATAAGGACTAGTCAAAAAATGAAAGCACCAGTGAGAGTTGCTATAACCGGAGCGGCGGGCCAGATCAGTTATTCCCTGTTATTTAGGATCGCCGCTGGCGAGATGTTAGGAAAAGATCAGCCCGTTATCTTGCAGCTGTTAGAAATTACTCCCGCCATGGACGCTCTTGCAGGCACGGTCATGGAAATTGAAGATTGTGCTTTCCCTCTGGTAGCCGGAATTGTTCAATCTGATGACCCAAGTATTGCGTTTAAAGACGCAGACTACTGCCTGTTGGTTGGAGCGAGGCCTCGCGGGCCCGGCATGGAACGAAAAGACTTATTAGAAGCTAATGCGCAAATTTTCTCTGTGCAGGGCAAGGCGATCAATGATAACGCTAATCCCGAAGTGAAAGTTCTGGTAGTGGGGAATCCGGCTAACACGAATGCGCTTATTGCTTATCGTAACGCTCCGGCTCTGAATCCCG
>CAWKZI010000187.1:0-5315 GCA_963854365.1 Gammaproteobacteria bacterium | reverse complement strand
TTTTCGCGTGGCTGATGCGTCGGCAAGAACCATCAGAAGAACGCTTTAATGGAATTATTGACAAAATTCTAGCCCACAATGGCAATAGCAACTGAATTAATACTCTATTATCTATCGCTAGATTTCCCCTAACTCTGAAAGAAGAAGTTGCTGCTGTTCAACGATTTGATCTCGGTTGCACAGGGCAGGTAATCGCTAGAGTATCCTGTTCTAAGACTTGTCGAGTTTGGAAGCGTGGGGGAGCATGTTTTTGCTAGTCAGGGTTAAGAATAGTATCGGAAGCGACTTCAAATTGTTCTGGATAGTCCTGGTTAAAGTGGAGCCCGCGGCTTTCTTTGCGCACCGTGGCACAGCGAATAATTAATTCAGCGACCAACGCCAAGTTACGTAACTCCAACATATCCTTCGTAACCCGATGGCTGCTGTAGTATTCCAATATCTCTTCACGAAGTATCGTGATACGCCTCTGCGCTCTTTGCAGTCGTTGGTCATTCCGAACGATACCAACAAAATCCCACATGCAACGGCGTAATTCATCCCAGTTGTGAGAAACTAAAATTTCATCATCAGAATCTGTAACGCGACTTTCATCCCAGGGAGGTATAGTGTCAGCAAAAGTTGTTGCTATTATTTTTTGCTGGATATCGTTTGCTGCACCGAACGCGACTACGAAGCATTCAAGCAGTGAATTACTTGCCATTCGGTTAGCGCCATGGAGTCCGGTAAAGCTAGTCTCACCAATAGCATAAAGGTTGGCTATGTCGCTTTTACCTTCCTTAGTTACGACAATACCACCGCAGGTATAGTGAGCAGCGGGCACTACCGGAATTCGTTGTTGGGTTATGTCGATGCCAAACCCCAAGCATCGGCTATGGATAGTTGGAAAATGCTGCTTTATAAAATCCGAGGGTTTGTGGGTTATATTCAAGTACACGCAATCGCAACCCAAACGCTTCATTTCGTGATCGATTGCTCTAGCAACAATATCTCGGGGCGCTAATTCTTTGCGCTCGTCGAATTTCTCCATGAAAGGAGTGCCATCGGGAAGCTCTAGCGAAGCACCTTCCCCCCTTAAGGCCTCAGTAATTAAGAATGACTTTGCGTGTGGGTGATACAGGCAAGTGGGATGAAATTGATTGAATTCTAAATTAGCGAGCCTGCAGCCAGCTCTCCAGGCCATGGCTATGCCGTCACCACTGGCACCATCGGGGTTGGTTGTATACAGATAAGCTTTACTGGCGCCGCCTGTGGCTAGAATTACAAATTTTGCTTTAATGGTTTCGACGCGATTCGAGTTCCCATTCAATACATAGGCGCCAACACAGACTGCTTTGGCCTCGGCGGATGACTCAGGAGTTTCTGAGGGCTTTTGTATCACTAAATCTACAGCGGTGCGGTCTGACAGAAGACTTATTTGTGGATGGACTTGGGCGCGCTGTTGCAAGGTTTCAAACACGGCTTTCCCGGTGGCGTCAGTAGCGTGGATAATGCGGCGGTGACTATGGCCCCCTTCTTGGGTGAGGTGCAGTGATTCTAGATTTCGATCCGAGCTATTGGTGTCGCTATTTTTATGGTGCTCGCTTTTCCCTGAAGAGGACTTGGTAGTGAACGGAACGCCTTGTGCTACTAACCAGCTTACTGCTTCTGCACTGTTCTGAACCACATGCTCGACGATGTCTGGGTGGCAGAGGCCAACTCCAGCATTCAGTGTGTCGGTAACATGAGAATCGATGCTGTCTTCCTCATCTAGCACGGCGGCGATACCGCCCTGGGCATAAAATGTCGCTCCCTGATTTAAATCGCCTTTACTAAGCACCGCCACGTTAGCAAAATCAGCCGTACGTAAGGCAAGAGTGAGGCCTGCAGCACCGCTACCTATAATTAAGATATCGTATTCTGCGGCTAGGGCAGTATGTGGAACATGCTTTGACATAGGTCTATGTGCCAATTATTTGTATTAATTGGATTCTATTCAGTTTAATTTGGATTGACGATTCAGCCTGAGTTTTATGCAGGTCGATTAGGCGATTTCAACTACTTCCCAGCAATTTGCTAATTCATCCTTGAGTCTTCTATTCAAACGTTGGGCCAGCCTCTTTATAATACTGCAACTTTCCGACTTATAGAATTATAGTGTTCAATGAAGTAATTGGCATGCTGAATTAATTTCTAATTTAGGTAGACCCATAAAGCCTTAAAAGTGTAATAATTCTATAGATTCTGAGAACTTTTGCACGCGCTCGTTGTCTAGTTCAGAGGATCAGTATTTATGTTCCAAAACGGAGTTGTGGCCGGGTTATCAGATTTAGTTAAGCTATTATAAGTGACTAGCTTGTAAAGATAGCAAGCGGCTCAGGTATTTACGGAGTTGGAACAGATGGAAAAAGATACCGATCAACAACTTGTTGACAGGGTCTTAGGCGGTAACAAAAACGCTTTTAACCTCTTAGTCTTGCGATATCAGCACCGAGTCGCTGCCTTGATTGGTAGGTTTGTACATGATCATCATGAAGCTGAAGATGTCTGCCAGGAAGCATTCATTAAAGCTTACCGAGCGCTAGCTTTGTTTAGGGGAGAAAGTGCTTTTTACACCTGGCTCTACCGAATAGCGGTCAACACGGCTAAAAATCATTTGGTAGCACGTAATCGTCGGCCCCCAGCTAGTGATGTCGAAGTTAATGAAGCAGAATTAAGTGATGGAGGAGCAGTTCTCCGAGAAATTGAGAATCCAGAAGGGAGCCTGGCTGCCGCCAAACTTAAGAAAGCAATTTCTAGCGCAATTGAAGAGCTACCCGAGGATCTGCGGACCGCATTAACCTTGAGAGAGTTTTCTGGGCTGAGCTACGAAGATATAACAGAAGTAATGGATTGCCCCGTAGGTACTGTAAGGTCGAGGATTTTTCGAGCAAGAGAAGTAATTGATAAGAAAATTCGGGAACTGATTTAACGAGGAATCTAATTCATCTTTTTTGACAGAAATGAGGGAACTGAATTGATTTCATGGCGTCTAAACCAGTAATTAGGAACAAGCTGACCTAGTTATGAGTAAGTCTAATTAGCAAACGTGGCCTCACGATGACTAGAGCTAGAATCTTTAATGAAGAGTGTGGCACCGCTGATACATCGAAAAACAGACTTAGAGGCAAGATATGAGTGAGTTAGAAAGGGAATCATTATCAGCGTTGCTGGATAATGAAGCTGACGATTTAGAATTGAGAAGAATTCTGAAGTCTTGTGAGCTAGATGCTGAATTGTTGGAAACTTGGCAACGTTATAACCTTGCTCAATCTCTCCTCCATGAAGCAGCTGTGCCAGTTAGCCCTGCGCTTAGTCAACGCATTTTTGCGCAAATTGCAACCGAAGAAAGTCCTCAAGTCCCTCGCTCTTGGAAAGTTTGGCAGCAAAACCTAGCGAAAGGTGCAATTGCAGCGTCGGTAGCATTAGTATTTATAGTGGCGGTACAAACTAATCTGCAACAATCATCTGCCCCCTTGCTAGTTGAACAAAATGAACAAACCCCAGGAATTTTAGCGCCCAATTCAACGGTTGTGATTGAAGAGATCGCCTTCGAAGTAGATCCTATCGCTCAACAGCGACTCTCTGACTATTTAGAAAGTATGACTATTGACGAAGAGCAGCCGCCACACATGGAGCATATCCAAGATTCCCCGTTGTTTCGTTTGGTTAACGAATTTGAAGCGAAACCCTAAAACATAGAAGTGATCAAGAGTATCGAGCAAAAAAGGTTGTACCCAGAGCTTTAAAGGAAAATACGCGGCAAGATTAAGTATTAAGAGTTACTCACTAGCTTTATTTGCCCTCGTTTCAATACTAAATTCAGAAAGACGAAGGAATAAGCTGCTGTAAAAATGATGTGGCCACATGCCCGTGTGCAATAAACCTCAATTGTTAATCAAATAACCTCATAGGTAGCTAAAGAATACTGCCAAAGCTGGCTGTTGGATTGCTTTATCATTGTGCTAAAGTAGGCACATGAAGAGTTATTCGTCACGGTTTAGAATAGTGATGAGTTCATTAAGTTTTTAGCAAGTAGGTAGAATGTAATTATGGAATTTAGTAGTAAAAGGCAAGCATTAATGATGCTTCTCACATTTTTCGCGCTCGTTACTGCCAGCTTCGCTGGCAAAACGGCAGAACTTCCTAATTTCGCTGATCTCGTTGATAAGAACGCGCCCACTATTGTCGAAATAACAACTTCTCGACGGGTGGAAGCTCGGAATCCTGTCGAGGATGAAGAGCTCGAGGAACTATTGCGCCGATTAAATCCAGGCCAGACACCAGATTTAAATATCGAAGGTATTCCTGAGCAACGAGAACGGGGAGCAGTAGGTTCAGGCTTTCTCATATCTAATGACGGCTACATTATCACTAATAACCATGTTGTAGCTGGGGCAGACGAGATAGTAGTTCACCTAAATGACCGTCGGCGCTTCGCTGCCAATGTTGTGGGATTAGATGAACCTTCTGATTTAGCTCTGTTAAAAGTTGCCGCAACAGATTTACCCTTTGCAGAATTTGGTAATTCCGACCAAATTAGAGTTGGTGAATGGGTATTAGCTATTGGTTCGCCATTTGGTTTGGAGTTTTCAGCAGCTGCTGGAATTGTCAGTGCCAAGGGCCGGTCAGTGCCTGGGCGCTCTAGCTACAATTACATGTCCTTCATTCAGACCGATGTTGCCATCAATCAAGGGAATTCCGGTGGCCCGTTATTTAATCTTGCCGGGGAAGTGATCGGAATTAACTCACAAATATTGAGTAGTACAGGAGGCTCCAACGGAATCTCATTTTCGATACCAAGCAATGTCGCTATGAATGTAGTTGAACAGCTAATGAATTCAGGGTCAGTTGAACGTGGCCTGTTGGGTGTCCGCATGCGTGAAGTTGATTATGCTCTCGCAGAAATTTTCGGACTCGATCGCCCGCAAGGCGCCTTCGTAGATGAAGTGCAGCCGGGTAGTCCCGCTGAAGATGCCGGCATTCGAAATGAAGATATTATCCTGCAGTTCAATGAGCATAAAGTGGATTACTACACTGATTTACCTTTTTTCGTTGGACAGTATCGACCGGGTACAGCAGCCGATGTGCGCCTATTCCGTAATGGTGAGATGGAAAACTTAACCGTTGTTCTTGGAAGTTCGCCAACAAATTTTGTTGCCGAAGTTGAGCCAGAAGTGATTCGAGATCGGCGGAATCCACTTGGTTTTCGAGTTAGTGAATTGAGTTTAGAGACCCGACAGGTTGCTGGAATTAAAGGTGTGCGAATTTCCGAAATCAATGATGGCCCCGGAAAGGAC
>CAWKZI010000186.1:0-5335 GCA_963854365.1 Gammaproteobacteria bacterium | reverse complement strand
TCACTTCTTCAACCCAAAGACATCTCTGATTTAGAAAAGTTAGTCAGGCTTTACTTTAGTTAGTAGCTCAATAAATTACTCACTACTCTACTCCAATCAAAACTTAAATACTTACTCAAGAAAAAAACTATGAGCACACAGTCGAACAACAAAACCACCACTTTAGTAACCCTATTAAATAAAAAGGAAGCGGGTGAGAAAATCACCTGCTTGACGGCCTACGATGCATGCTTCGCCACTATTCTTAGCGATTCAGGTATTGATATGCTTCTAGTTGGAGATTCCTTAGGCATGGTGCTTCAAGGCCATGACAGCACTTTGCCAGTAACAATGAGAGACATGATTTATCACATGGAGTGCGTGAAACGCGGTAACCGCGGAGCATTGCTGATGGCTGATCTGCCCTTTATGAGTTATGCCTCAGAATCTCAGACACTAGAAAATGCTGCTGCCCTAATGCGGGCCGGGGCCAATATCGTAAAACTTGAAGGTGGCGCATGGATCGAAAATACCACTAAATTATTGGCGGAGCGTGGTATACCTGTTTGTGCTCATATGGGTTTGACTCCTCAATCAGTGAACCGTATCGGTGGATTTCATGTTCAAGGGCGAGACACCGAACAAGCGCAGTCAATTATTGAAGAAGCTAAATTACTGCAAAGCGCTGGCGCAAGCATTCTCTTACTTGAATGCGTTCCATCGACTCTCGCCAAAACCATTACTGATATGTTAGATATTCCCGTAATTGGCATTGGTGCCGGAGCTGATACTTCTGGTCAAATAATGGTACTCCATGACGTTCTGGGAATATCTCCTATCACTCCTAAATTTGTCAAAGACTTCTTAACCGACTCAACTGCCGGGATACCCGGAGCTATAAAAGCCTACGTAGAAGCCGTAAAAAACCAAACCTTCCCCTCTGAATCGCACTCGTTTAAGTAATAGCTCATGCAGACAATCTTCAGCATTACTGATTTACAGAACCAATTGGCAAAATTTCGCGTCAATAATCTTTCAATTGGCTTAGTTCCAACTATGGGGAATTTACACGATGGGCACATTAAACTAATTAAAGAAGCGAAGAAAACATCAGACATAGTTGTTAGCTCGATATTCGTAAACCCTATGCAATTTGGAGAAGGAGAAGACTTAGCGAAATACCCTCGAACCCTCGACGAAGATAAAGCGAAACTAGAAACAGCTAATTGCGATATCCTTTTCGTTCCTACTGTCGAAGAAATTTATGGCTCAAAGTTATCCACACAGACAGTTATATCAGTTCCTCAGCTTTCTCTAGATTTATGTGGCAAAACCCGCCCAGGACACTTCGATGGAGTTACAACAGTAGTTACAAAACTGCTGAATATTAGTCGAGCAGATCAAGCTTTCTTCGGACTAAAAGACTACCAGCAATATTTAATTGTTAAAAAACTAGTTAAAGACTTATTTTTGTCGACACAAATTGTTGGAGTAAAAACCGAACGTGAAATTAACGGCTTAGCTATGAGTTCGAGAAACAACTATTTGTCAGCAGCTGAAATACAAAAGGCTACCGCAATTTTTCCAACTTTGAAGTTAATTGCTCAAGAAATCATGACTGGCGAGAGAGATTATGTGGCTTTAGAAAAAGCGGGAATCCAAACCTTGCAAAATTCTGGAGCTGAGGTGGATTACTTTACCATTCGAAATGATGAATTTCTCCAAAAACCTACTCTAGAAAATAAAAATTTAGTAATTCTAGCCGCCGTCAGAATCGGCTCGACCAGACTGATAGATAATCTCCTTCTAACTATCTAAGCGGCACTGCTAGCTATGCTAACGGCAGTGATATTGTGCTAAAAAGTGCTTTAGGGCATACTATTAGGCCCAATTCCACTGGGATTTCAATAGCACCATCAACAGCCGCCCATGCTTAATATTTGAAGATTTAAGCGCCGCACAGTTAAGTACGGTGAGCCTTGGGATTGATCTCCATCACAGACTGAATCATTTTTTAAGGTATATGAGATGTCCGAAGAAAAAATATATCCGGTTGACAAAAAAACCGCAGAACGAAGTCTCCTCGACCCAGCCACTTATCAAGAATTATATAAGCAATCTATCGAGTCCCCGGAAGAATTTTGGGCTGAGCAAGCAGGAATATTTTTACATTGGCATGAACCATGGCAGACCATTCGTAAAAGTAATTTTACTAATGCTGAGACTGAATGGTTTGGAGGCGGTAAATTAAACGTTTCATTTAATTGTATTGATCGACACCTAGAGCGTCGTGCCGAACAGACTGCAATTATCTGGGAAGGTGATGAGCCCGATGATGATAAAAAGATTACTTATCGTGAACTGCATGTTCAGGTTTGCAAACTATCCAATGCATTGAAGGCTAGAGGAGTTTCCAAAGGAGATCGAGTTTGTATTTATATGCCAATGGTGCCCGAGGCCGCATATGCCATGCTCGCGTGCACCAGAATCGGAGCCATACATTCTGTTGTTTTCGGGGGCTTCTCGCCGGAGTCGCTAAAAGATCGAATATTAGATTCAGACTGCCAGACCGTGATCACTGCGGATGAAGGAGTACGGGGTGGTAGAACAATACCTTTAAAGGCTAACGTAGATGCTGCGCTGGAACACTGCCCTAATGTTCATTCAGTTTTTGTTGTTAGGCGCACTAACGCTGACGTACCCTGGTTTGACGATCGGGATGTTTGTTATAGTAAAATAACTCACACAGCTTCCGCCGAGTGTAAACCAGAATTAATGGATGCCGAAGACCCATTATTCATTCTTTACACTTCTGGCTCCACAGGAAAACCGAAAGGTGTTTTGCATACCACGGCCGGCTATCTATTAGGGGCTGCACTAACACATAAATATGTATTCGATTACCATGATAATGATATTTATTGGTGCACCGCTGATGTTGGTTGGGTAACAGGGCATTCTTATATAGTTTATGGCCCCTTAGCGAACGGTGCGATTACTTTGATGTTCGAAGGCGTACCAACCTATCCCGATTACTCGCGTTTTTGGCAGGTTATCGACAAACATCAAGTCAACATATTTTATACAGCACCAACTGCAATCAGAGCATTGATGGCAGCGGGTGATGAGGCGGTTACATCGACCTCTCGCTCGTCTCTTCGGCTTCTGGGTTCTGTAGGCGAACCCATCAATCCTGAAGCATGGGAGTGGTACTACCATGTGGTAGGTGAAGGTCGCTCTCCTATCGTTGATACTTGGTGGCAAACAGAAACTGGCGCAATCATGATTACGCCGCTGCCTGGTGTTACCGACCTCAAACCTGGCTCTGCAAGTACTCCTTTCTTTGGTGTAAAACCTGCATTACTGGACGCTGAAGGGGACGAAATAGAGGGAGCTGCGACTGGGAACCTGGTTCTCTGTGAAAGCTGGCCTAGTCAGATACGCAGCGTCTATGGAGATCACCAGCGCTGCATTGATACCTACTTCTCTACCTACCCTGGCTATTACTTTACTGGAGATAGTGCTCGCAGGGATGCAGATGGTTACTATTGGGTAACTGGACGAGTAGATGATGTCATTAACGTTTCTGGACACCGATTAGGTACTGCTGAAATCGAAAGCGCATTGGTATTGCACAATAGCGTTGCGGAAGCAGCTGTGGTTGGCTACCCTCATGACATTAAAGGTCAGGGAATTTATGCCTATGTGACTCTCATGACTGGGCTAGAAACGTCGGTAGAATTACGTGCTGATTTGATAAAGTTCGTAGCAACTGAAATTGGCGCTTTTGCCAAACCAGAAATTATTCAATTTGCACCTGGATTACCAAAAACTAGGTCAGGAAAAATCATGCGACGGATTCTTCGCAAAATTGCCGCTAATGAATTAGAAAATCTTGGTGATATAACTACCCTCGCTGATCCAGCAGTCGTCGATCAATTAATTGGAAACCGTGTTAACAAATAACGAAGGCAGATTCTATTAAATACATTAATTATCATTTTTAACTATTCGTTCATTCTGACTTTGGAGGGGAAGGTGAATTTGATTACTCGGCCTATTTTTAACTGTTAGACATTAACGATTCTAAATCTCAGCCAAATGATACTAATTTAAATAGAAAAATCGAATAGCCATTCAAACCTATTACAAATTAATCTCATGATTATATGCAAAGAACTGTGGCCAAGCTGAACTCCCAATTATTTAATTGGCTCAAAGAAGAAATAAATCTGTCCGCTTACTTGCGACTGTTAATTGGTTTATTTCCACTTACCCTGCAGGGTTTAATCACCCTCATTCTCGCGACTCTAACTTTGAGTGTATATGGTTATGGTTCGATGGATTTAGTGGTGTTCGCTATAGCCATATGTGCTCTGGCTATTTTCATGTTTAGTTTATTCTGCTCAATTATTAGCGGCATAATCATTCAACGAAAAGTTCAGAAACTGTTAGAGGACGAAAATTTAACACTGACCAACATATCTGTGGAGGCAGGATTTCCAAATGAAACCGGATTCTCTGTTCCTCCAATAAATTACTTCCCATTGGTGAAACTTTCTTGGGAAATTTCTTTTCCGGACTTCATAAAAACTGGTATCCGGGTTTCAGATAACAATGAATTGATTGAAGAGATAATTCCCCAAAAACGCTGCAAAACAGATCTAGTAATTCGCCAGTTCACCGTGGCCGATGTATTGGGGTTTTCTCGCTACTCCTGGAGACAAAAACAGAAAGTAGGGTTTTTGGCTCTTCCTCGCAAAAACACTGTTAAGCAATTGCCATTATTACGTTCTTTAACAGCAGAGGATGGAATTCCCAATCTCTCTGGCGACCCCGAAGGTGACAGGATGGAAATCCGGCCCTATGTGCCTGGCGATTCTGTCCGTAATATTATGTGGAAATTATACGCTCGTAATCGGCAGCTAAATGTCCGTCTAGCGGAAAAAAGCGTATTCCATAGCAAACGCATTGTCGCCTACCTTTTAAGTAGCAAAAATGATGAGGCAGCTGCAGCTGTGACACGTGTCGCATTAGAATCTGGCGCGCTTGGTGAAAACTGGCTATTCGCTGCCGATGGTTCACCTGACCCGACCGATAACTTAGTTACGGCACTGGATGTAGTTGCGGCTTCGCGGGGAATAGACAAAACCCATGGTTACGGATTAGACAAGTTTCTTGAGCTAGCTGCAGGGAGGACAGCGACTCATTGCATAATCTTTGTGGCTGCGGAGCGAGCTGCTTGGCTACCCGCGCTAAAACAGACATTAGCGCGCTATAATGGGCAACTTTCCTTAGTGATGGCTACCGATGGCTTTACAGATCCAAAGATTGCAAACATTTGGCAGAAGCTTCT
>CAWKZI010000185.1:0-5358 GCA_963854365.1 Gammaproteobacteria bacterium | reverse complement strand
TCGTAGAAAATCGCTGATGCAATTAAATCGGCTCTTAAGTAAGTAGTGCAAGCTAAAGCTTTAAATTAATTAGATGCATTATAGATCGCAGAAACTTTCTGCCAGACGTTAATACCAATAGCATACAACGCTAGGAACAGAACATGGCCTATTCGTATACAGAGAAAAAACGAATCCGTAAGAACTTCGGTAAAATACCAAGTGCGATGGATATCCCGTACCTCTTGTCTATACAAATCGATTCATACCGACAGTTCACTCAAACAGGCACCCCTATTGAGGATCGTTTGGACCAAGGCTTGCATGCCGCATTTAAATCTGTTTTTCCTATTGTTAGCTATTCCGGAAAAGCTTTTTTGGAATATGTTAGCTATGAGTTAGGGAAACCAGTTTTCGATGTTAAAGAATGTCAATTGAGAGGGTCCACATATTCAGTGTCTCTCAGAGTTAAGGTACGTTTGATTCTTTATGATAAGGAATCCACAACCCTGACCATTAAAGATATTAAAGAACAAGAAGTTTACATGGGTGAGATCCCATTGATGACCGATTCCGGCACTTTCGTCATTAATGGTACGGAGCGAGTAGTTGTGTCTCAGCTACACAGGTCCCCTGGTGTATTTTTTGATCATGACCGTGGTAAAACTCATAGTTCAGGTAAGTTGCTTTATTCTGCTCGAGTTATTCCTTACCGTGGCTCTTGGCTTGATTTCGAATTTGACCCGAAAGATATGGTCTATGTGCGAATCGACCGTCGTAGAAAATTACCAGCCACTGTTCTTCTTCGTGCGCTGGGTCATAGTTCGCAAGAAATTCTTGAGATGTTCTATGAGAACAATACTTTCAAAATCTCCAAAAGCTCCAAAAGCTCCAAAAGCAAAGAACCAACTATTGAATTGCAATTAATTCCCGCGCGTTTGCGTGGAGAGGTTCTCAGTTTTCCAGTTAAGGATAAGAAAGGGAAAATTATTGTTGAGGAAGGCCGTCGAATTACTAGCCGACATATTCGCCAAATGGAAACTGCTAAGATCAAAGAGCTGAAAGTCTCGGATGATTTTCTAGTCGGAAACTCATTAGCTTGTGATATTTTTGATGAAGAGTCTGGGGAAATTATGTTTCCTTGCAACTCCGAAATTACTGATGAACTGATAGCGGAATTTCATGAGAAAGAAGTTAAACAATTTCAGACTATTTATACCAATGATCTAGATTGTGGCCCTTTCGTGTCCGATACATTGCGAATTGATGGAAGTACCTCGAAATTAGAAGCAATGGTGGAAATCTATCGGATGATGCGGCCTGGAGAGCCACCCACCAAAGAATCAGCGGAGAATTTGTTCTCTAACTTATTCTTTTCTCCTGAGCGGTATGATTTGTCTGCTGTTGGTCGTATGAAATTTAACAGGCGCTTAGGTCGACCTGAAACTGAAGGTTCCCCGGTACTTAATGCTGCCGATATTGGTGATGTTCTTAAGACTTTGGTTGGAATTAGAAATGGTTTTGGCTCAGTCGACGACATCGATCATTTGGGAAATCGACGCATCCGTTCTGTAGGGGAGATGGCTGAGAATCAATTCCGTGTTGGTTTAGTGCGGGTTGAGCGCGCAGTTAAAGAACGCTTGAGCATGGCTGATTCTGAAGGCTTGATGCCACAGGATATGATCAATGCCAAACCGGTAGCTGCAGCGATTAAGGAATTTTTTGGATCTAGCCAATTATCTCAGTTCATGGACCAGAACAACCCTCTTTCCGAAGTGACTCATAAACGACGTGTATCAGCTCTTGGGCCGGGTGGTTTGACTCGTGAACGAGCAGGTTTCGAAGTTCGCGATGTTCACCCGACTCATTATGGCCGAGTTTGTCCAATTGAGACTCCTGAGGGGCCAAACATCGGCTTGATTAACTCTTTGGCGACTTACGCTCGTACAAATAATTATGGTTTCCTTGAAAGCCCTTATCGAAAGGTCGTGAAGAATAAGGTAACTGATGAGATTGATTACTTGTCTGCTATTGATGAGAGTGATTTTGTGATAGCCCAGGCAAGTGCTCCCTTGGATAAGAAGAAAGGCTTTGTCGATAATTTAGTAACTGTACGTTACAAGGGAGAGACCACACTTAAGGCGAGAGAAGAAGTTGATTATATGGATGTTGCGCCACAGCAAATGGTATCTGTCGCTGCGGCACTGATTCCTTTTCTGGAGCACGATGATGCAAACCGAGCTTTGATGGGTTCAAACATGCAGCGTCAGGCGGTCCCGACTTTGAAAACAGAAAAACCTTTAGTTGGTACTGGCATGGAACGAAATGTTGCCAGCGACTCAGGTGTTTGTGTTGTCGCTTTCCGTGGCGGAGTTATTGAGAGCGTTGATGCGGCGCGAATTATCGTTCGTGTTAGAGACGATGAAACAGATGCTGGTGAGGCAGGTGTAGATATATATAACTTAACCAAATACACACGCTCTAACCAGAACACCTGTATTAGTCAGAAACCCTTAGTTAAAGACGGCGACACTATCAGCCGTGGTGATATTCTGGCGGATGGTCCTTCCATTGATATGGGTGAATTGGCACTTGGTCAGAATATGCGCATCGCTTTCATGCCTTGGAATGGCTACAACTTCGAAGATTCGATTCTGATCTCTGAGCGAGTAGTTAAGGAAGATCGTTTTACTACTATTCATATTCAGGAGCTTACCTGTGTAGCGCGAGATACCAAGTTAGGCTCTGAAGAGATAACTGCAGATATTCCAAATGTCGGCGAAGGTGCGCTAGGCAAGTTGGATGAGTCCGGTATTGTATACATTGGTGCCGAAGTTGGTGCTGGAGATATCTTAGTTGGTAAAGTTACTCCAAAAGGTGAAACACAATTAACACCAGAAGAAAAACTCCTAAGAGCCATCTTTGGCGAAAAAGCTTCTGATGTAAAAGATACTTCATTACGTGTTCCTACCAGTGTGAAAGGAACAGTAATCGATGTTCAAGTCTTTACCCGTGATGGTCTTGAGAAAGACCAACGAGCCGTTGAAATTGAAGAATATCAATTGGCTAAGGTTCGCAAAGATATCGAAGATGAATATCGAATCGTAGAAGGTGCAACTTTTGAGAGATTGGATGCTGCGTTATTGAATAAAGTTGTTTCTGGTGGTCCGCAGTTAAAAAAAGGTCAGAAAGTAACAGCCGATTACTTGGCCAAGTTGCCTCGAGATGATTGGTTTAAATTGCGGATGTCCAATGATGGACTAAATAAGCAGTTGGAGCGCGCTGAAGAACAGCTAAAAGAGCGTCGTGCTGATCTTGATGAACGTTTCGAAGATAAACGCAAGAAATTAACTCAAGGCGACGATTTAGCGCCAGGGGTTCTTAAAATTGTAAAAGTTTATCTTGCGATCAAACGTCGAATACAGCCGGGTGACAAGATGGCTGGGCGTCATGGAAACAAAGGTGTTATCTCCGTGATTATGCCTGTGGAAGACATGCCTTACGATGAGGAAGGCGAGCCAATAGATATTGTCCTTAATCCACTTGGTGTGCCATCGCGCATGAATGTTGGCCAAGTCTTGGAAACTCATCTCGGTGCTGCTGCCAAGGGGCTGGGCGAGAAGATTGGCAAAATGCTCGATGCTCAAAAGAAGGTAACTGAACTTCGTAAAATGTTGACCGATGTTTACAATAAAATTGGTGAGCGATCAGAAGACATCAAAAGTTTGTCCGAAGATGAGGTTTTTGAGCTAGCTGAAAACTTAAGACATGGAGTGCCAATGGCAACGCCAGTGTTTGACGGAGCTGCTGAAAGAGAAATCAAAGGCATGTTAGAGCTGGCTGGAATCGATGAGAGTGGCCAGGTGACATTGTTTGATGGTAGAAGTGGAGAAGCATTCGACAGACAAGTGACTGTAGGCATTATGTACATGTTAAAACTGAATCACCTAGTTGATGACAAAATGCATGCTCGCTCAACGGGATCTTATAGCTTGGTTACACAGCAACCACTGGGTGGTAAAGCTCAGTTTGGTGGTCAACGTTTCGGAGAGATGGAAGTTTGGGCGCTGGAAGCATACGGCGCCGCTTACACTCTTCAGGAAATGTTAACTGTTAAGTCTGATGACGTTGCTGGTCGAACTAAGATGTATAAGAACATTGTTGATGGTGACCATCGAATGGAACCGGGAATGCCGGAATCATTTAACGTGCTGATTAAAGAAATTAGATCTTTAGCAATCGACATGGAATTAGATGTAAGTAAATAAGCAGACATCCAAGACCAGTTGTATTTCTAGTACGAACTAAATGAACAGTGTAACGAAGAATAGTGATTATTAAAGCCTTGCCGCGATATCGCGACAGGTGGAGGATATAGAATGAAAGACCTTTTAGGGTTGCTTAAATCTCAATCACAGTCAGATGAATTTGATTCCATTCGAATAGGCTTGGCTTCACCAGAAATGATTCGAGCTTGGTCATTTGGTGAAGTAAAGAAGCCAGAAACTATTAACTATAGAACATTCAAGCCGGAACGTGACGGGCTGTTCTGCGCCAAAATTTTTGGTCCAGTTAAAGATTACGAATGTCTTTGTGGGAAATACAAGCGACTTAAACATCGTGGTGTGATCTGTGAGAAGTGCGGTGTCGAAGTTGCACTATCAAAAGTTCGTCGTGATCGTATGGGGCATATAGAATTAGCCAGCCCAGTTGCACATATCTGGTTTCTAAAGTCGCTTCCATCAAGAATTGGTTTGCTGCTGGATATGACGTTGCGTGATATTGAAAGGATTCTCTACTTTGAATCATTCGTGGTGACCGATCCAGGTATGACTACCTTGGAGAAGGGGCAGCTATTGAATGATGAGCAGTACTATGAAGCGATGGAAGAATTCAGTGATGAATTCGACGCCAAGATGGGAGCTGAAGCAGTTCAGGCTCTCATGAAAGATTTGGATGTAGATTCTGAGGTGGCTCGGCTACGTGAAGAAATTCCTGCAACCAATTCTGAAACCAAGTTGAAGAAACTTTCCAAGCGCTTAAAACTATTGGAGGCATTCGTCGATTCTGGGAACATGCCCGAGTGGATGGTAATGACTGTTTTGCCAGTTCTACCGCCTGACTTGCGTCCTTTAGTTCCTTTGGATGGAGGTCGGTTTGCGACTTCAGATTTGAATGATTTGTACCGCCGTGTAATCAATAGAAATAACCGATTAAAGCGGCTGCTGGATTTGAATGCACCTGACATTATTGTGCGTAACGAAAAACGTATGCTTCAAGAAGCAGTTGATGCGCTGTTAGATAACGGCCGCCGCGGTCGAGCGATCACCGGTTCTAATAAGCGCCCACTTAAGTCTCTTGCGGACATGATTAAAGGTA
>CAWKZI010000184.1:0-5378 GCA_963854365.1 Gammaproteobacteria bacterium | reverse complement strand
AAGTCTAACGGACGATAAGATGTTGCATCTAATCAAGTGGAATTATTTATGGTACTCTGTGGGTCACGCAGTAATGTGGATAAAACTATGCTCTCTCACTTGCTGAAACCATCCTTTTATTTGACCTCTATGGCACTACTTGCTGGATTTCTCAGCCTTCCGGCCGTAGCACAATCGCAATTACCTTCGCTCGGCGACCGAATCTCAGGAACCGTCTCTCTGGACGACGAGTACCAGATGGGCCAGCAATTTCTCAGCCAAATAAGGCGCAGTGCTCCAACAATCCCTGATGCGCTTCTTAATGACTATTTAGAAAACGTTACCTATAAGGTGGCGTCACGCAGCCAGCTTA
The DNA here is from genome assembly GCA_963854365.1 of Gammaproteobacteria bacterium. Lineage (GTDB taxonomy): Bacteria > Pseudomonadota > Gammaproteobacteria > Pseudomonadales > Pseudohongiellaceae > UBA9145. Next base: position 5,026 of record CAWKZI010000184.1, on the reverse strand, counting down.
AGGATCATCGTCTGTCGTTCGTTGTAATTGATAGTGAAGATTTAAATGCTTTTGCTGCCCCCGGAGGAATAATCGGTGTAAACACTGGCTTATTTCTTAATGCGCAGACTGAGGCAGAATTTGTTTCCGTCATGGCCCATGAGATTGCCCATGTAAGCCAGCGTCACTTTGCGAGGACCGTGGATGAGGCACAGGCAGGGAGCATTCCTCAACTAGCGACCATGATGGCCAGCATTTTAATTATGGCAACTTCAGATGCTGGGCACGGTCAGGCAGCTATTGCTGCCGCTCAAGGACGTGCAGTTGAAAACCAATTGCGATTCAGCCGAAATAATGAAGCGGAAGCCGATCGAGTCGGGCAAGACACGATGTTCGCTGCTGGTTTTAATCCAAATGGTATGTCCGAATTATTTGAGCGTCTCGTTGCTATCAATAGATTTGGACGCCGGCCTCCTGAATTCTTGTTAACTCATCCTGTAACAGAATCTCGTGTCGCTGACGCTCGAGGCAGGGCTGTTCGCTACCCTCTCCGTAACTACGAAGACAATTTAGAATATCAGGTTGTGCGATCTAGAGTTCTCGGTCACTACGTTAATGATAAAGAGGCGTATGTCTCTCAATCAAAAGATAAACTGCACCAAAGCTTATTGAAATTCGACCGGGACGCAGCGCGGTATAATCTTGCTGTCGCCTACTATGAAAATGAAGAATACAATCTGGCTAATAACACACTTGCACCCCTGCTAGAAAAAGACCCTAACCGCATAAGCTACGTCGCTACTCAAGCTGAGTTTTATACAGCTCAAAATGAACCTGGGCAAGCTATTCAATTTTTACAGCGCCATATGGAAATTAATCCCAACAACCACCCACTGATAATGGCTTATATTGACGCTCTCATAGGAATTCGTGCTTTTTCACAAGCAGCTGAAGCCATGCTAAAGCACGCCCTGCTGCGGCCAGAGGACCACAACCTTTGGTTCAAGTTAGCAGATACTCAGGGACAGGCTGGCAACATCAGTGCTGTACACCAGTCCAGAGCCGAGTTCTTTCGCCTAATTGGAGATTATAGATCTTCAAGAGAGCAACTTCAGTTTGCCGTACGCATCGAAACTGAAAAAGGCAGCGCTCCTGCTGAACTTGCTAGACTCAAACAAAAAATTCGTGATGTTGAAAAATTGCAGCGAGACCTCAGCGGCTAAAAACAATAACTAAGCTTTACCTCTCACTTTAAGCTGATTTTCTGTGGCAAAATCTAACATTCGCTGTAATGGCACCATCGCTCGTTCAGCTAAATCAACATCGACCACAATCTCATTCGTTTCTTTAAATAAAGAATCGTAAAGACTCGGCAGAGAATTCATTGCCATCCAGGGACAATGTGCACAACTGCGACAAGTAGCATCATTGCCCGCAGTGGGTGCAATTATAAAGGTTTTTTCTGGCGCTAACTGTTGCAGCTTATAAAAAATCCCCTGATCGGTGGCTACAATGATTTCTTCATTTGGTAATTCTTGAGCTGCTTTTATGATTTGCGTAGTGGACCCTATAACGTCTGCAAGCTCTAACACAGGACCAGGGGATTCCGGGTGAGCTAGGACTGCCGCTTGAGGATAAAGCTGACGCATATTCTCTAAACCACGAGCCTTAAATTCTTCATGCACAATACATGCCGCATTCCACAACAACATATCTGCACCAGTTGTTTTTTTTAGATATGAACCCAAATGCTTATCCGGTGCCCAAAGAATTTTTTTACCCATATCCATCAAATGTTCTATCACATCGAGGGCAATACTTGATGTAACTACCCAATCTGCGCGAGCTTTAACAGCAGCAGATGTGTTTGCATAGACCACAACCACTCGATCTGGGTTGGCATCACAGAAAGCTGAAAATTTATCGATCGGGCAAGCAATATCCAATGAACAGGTCGCTTGCAACGTTGGCATAATAATGGTTTTTTCTGGACTGATGATTTTAGCTGATTCCCCCATAAATCGAACGCCAGCAACAACAAGAATTTCTGCCTCTGCTTGTTTTCCAAATTTTGCCATTTCTAAGCTATCGCCAACAAAACCACCCGTTTTCTCTGCTAAATCTTGCAATACCGGGTCCGTGTAATAGTGAGCCACAAGTTTGGCATTCTTATGAGTCATGATTTCAGTAATTTTTCCCAGATAATCGAGCTGATCAGCTTCACCTAGGCGCTCACTAGGTGCCACGTCAGCAATGAATCGGCGGACAATGGCGGAGTCAGCTGCTAGTGAATTATCAATTGTAGGAGTTTCCATAAAAAGGTTGCTGTCTATACCTAGACCTGATTATTTTTAAATACAGTACGCTATTTTTCAGCATTTTATCATAGGATCATCGACTAAGCCTCTCGCGTGCACACAGGCACAACTTTCTCGAGTCGCAATTATAAACAGCTTAGTAAGATGAGAAGAACTGTCAGGTACGGCAACTATATTGAAGCTGAGGGGTTGGAACTGAAAGGAATGTGGTGGGGCGTGTGCGACTCGAACGCACGACCAATTGGTTAAAAGCCAACTGCTCTACCGACTGAGCTAACGCCCCACGAAAGGGCGACATAGTACTATCAAAATAAAAAAAGACAAGTCATCAGCAAACTTTTCTAGCAAGAACCTTAATAAGCGAAATCTCTAAATAGAAAAATTTAAGTGGATTTATCACTATACCGAGTTGGATCTTCGACTCTAGCTTCCTGAAAACCTTGTTTCCGGAACCTACAACTATCACAGCGCCCACAAGCAAGACCACCCTCAGTGGCCTGATAACACGAAACTGTAAGGCTATAATCGACTCCAAGCCTAACACCGGCTTTGATTATTTCCCCTTTAGTTAAATCAATAAGTGGTGTGACTAAATTAATGATCCCACCTTCGACGCCCGTTTTGGTAGCTAAATTTATGACATTCTGAAAAGCCTTAATGTATGCAGGTCGACAATCAGGGTAACCAGAATAATCTAGAAAATTAACACCGATGTAAATTGCATCAGCAGCGACTACTTCAGCCCAAGCCAAAGCATAAGATAAGAAAACTGTATTACGAGCAGGAACATAGGTAATCGGAATTCCAGTAGACTTCTGTTCAGGAATCGCAATATCTTTATCAGTTAGCGCTGAGCCACCAATTTGCCCCATATCTAATTTAACAGTCTTATGCTCAATGACTTCTATAGAACTGGTCAACTGACCGGCTGCTTTAAGCTCACTACTGGCGCGCTGCCCATAATCAAAGCTCAATGCATAACAGCTATAGCCAGCATCTTTAGCTAGCGCCAAACATGTCGCGGAATCCAGTCCGCCAGAGACCAAGACCACGGCTTTATTTCGATTCACTTCTAAATTCATGATTTACTTTTTCTATTCCTTAATTAAATGGTTGATATGATGAAGACCATCTTTTCAGTAAGGGAAAGTATCTAAAAACTAACGTCCGGGCTCGTTTCCCCAAATAATTTTATGTAATTGTAGTTGTACACGGACATCTAGACGATCCTCTAAAACCCATTGCGCCAATTGCTCAGGCTTCAATTGATCATAGGAAGGAGAGAATAATAGTTCGCTAACTTTTATTCTGAGTTGCAATTGGTCTATTTTCGCTTTTGCCCACTCATAATCAGAGCGATCACAGATAACAAATTTTATTTGGTCCTTGAATTTGAGGAGTGGAATATTCTCCATTCGATTTCGATTGCATTCAAAAGAGCCAGGTGTCTTTAAATCTAGAACGACCGAAACTCTTTCATCCACTTTTTCTAGAGGCATGGCTCCGCTGGTTTCTAAGGAAAGTTCAAGCCCGACATCACATAACAGCGTCATTAGCAGGAGAACATTCGGCTGCGCCAAAGGCTCACCACCAGTAATAGTTACTTTTTTAGCACCCAGCTCCAATACTTTACGCTTAATCTCTTCTAAATCTTTAATTTCTCCACCCTCAAAGGCGTAAGCTGTATCGCAGTATTGGCACCTAAGCGGACAACCAGTCAAGCGAACAAAAACTGTTGGGCAGCCCACAGTTTTTGCTTCACCTTGAAGCGAGTAAAATATTTCAGTAATTCGAAGTGTTGGATTGTCAGGCATTTAACATTTGATTTGGTTGCAGATACATCGCATAGCGGAAGTAGCTAAGGACTGTAATTCTAACTACTTACTTCAGTAGTGTTTCAGTCCAAAGATAAAAGGCGAGTGTCGGCTAGGTTAGCCACACCAGTATTTGGAAATTTTCTCTTTATGTCGTTCAACAGCTGTTTGGCTTGAGGGATATTGCCTAGGCCTTGGTAGGCCAAACCAAGCCCGTACATTGCATCTGGCAGCTTTGCAGAATCGGCATGCTGACTCAAAATTATTTCATAAGAATCTTTTGCTTCCGAGTAGCGATTAAGATAGAGATAAGCTTGCCCTTTCCAGTAATGGGCATTTGTAACAAACCTCCCTTCTCTATAAATACTTAAGTACTGATCGAATTCTGCTATAGAACGCTCAAAATTACTGTTAATAACGGAATCATACGCCATTTGGTAAAGCTGCTGCTCACTTAGCACAGCCGGCTGAAGGGTGCCCCTATTAGTATTACGAGGCAGTATTCGTGTCACTGGAGCGTTTACAACAGCACGAATGGTATCAGCCTGATTAGAACCGCTATCAGTGGTAATAACTCCACCAAGAGCTCTTCCGCTCAAAGGTCGATCTCTAGTTATAGTTGCTGGGGGCAAATCAATCGCTGGGTTGGAGAGATTATCTACCAGTGGGATTACGGGATCTATCAACGCGCTACCCTCGAGAGAGCTTAGCCTTTCATCCGTATTCGTATAGCGACCAAGGGAGTCTCGCTGTATTTTGCGAATTTCAAAGCCCTGCTCTTCAATCAACCCTCGCAATGCTTGAACCTCGGCCTGCAACTGCTGATTTTGATTCAACAGCAAAGAAAGAGCATCGTTGTTACTAACTGATGTTTGTTGAGAAGATTGATTTGAAACTTGGCTCGAAGATTGCCCA
>CAWKZI010000183.1:0-5384 GCA_963854365.1 Gammaproteobacteria bacterium | reverse complement strand
AATATCAATCTCGATAGAAACTATTCGAGCTACATACTACATACCGAAGAAAGTTAGCGCGAACCAAAACCCCCATAGATTGCTTGCTTACCAGTATGCAATAGCTATCTTATTTACAACGCTCGGCCTTGAATCCCTCTAGTGAAGCCTTATAATCGAGCTTCCTCAACTTACGTCGGTATGAATCAATGACTGATGAACTCTGGCAGCAACTTAGGCGCGATGCTGAACAAGTAATTAAACAAGAGCCTTTGCTAGCTAGTTACGTCTATGCCTGTATTTTAAATCACGACAGTCTAGCCTCTGCATTGAGTTTTATTCTTGCCAATAAACTTTCTGACGATGTGATGCCAGTAGTAACAGTGAGTGAGCTATTCGATAGCGCATTTGAATCCTCTCCAGAAATTATTGAATTTGCCGTATGCGATATTAAAGCAGTGTACGACAGAGACGCAGCAATTTGCTCCTACCTGCCCGTCATTCTTTACCTAAAAGGTTTTCAGTCCATTCAGGTACACCGGCTAGCTCATTACTTATGGAAAAACAACAGACAGGAACTTGCACTTTTTATTCAGAGTCGTAATTCAGAAGTATTCTCCGTCGATATCCACCCAGCATGCGTGATAGGCAGAGGTATTATGTTCGACCATGCAACTGGAATTGTAATTGGGGAAACTACTGTAATTGAAGACAACGTTTCCATTTTGCAACAAGTGACGCTTGGTGGAACTGGTAATGAACAAGGTGATCGTCACCCTAAAATTAAATCGGGCGTACTAATATCAGCAGGCGCAAGGGTGTTGGGAAATATAGTCATTGGAGAGGGAGCCAAGGTTGGAGCTGGGAGTGTTGTTCTTAACGATGTTAATCCACATACTACAGTCGTAGGAGTACCAGCCCGCTTAGTTGGTAAACCTCATTCCGATAAGCCAGCAGAGACGATGGAGCAAAATGTATTTGATGATGAGCCATAAAGAAAGCTAACTCTCTGCTAATCAGAAACTGCATTCGAAGCGTTTTACTCCTGTTCATTTTCCCAGGTTTCTAGTAGAAGGTCAGAGAAAAACGGCTATGTAAATCAATTCAATGGAAAGATGTTAGCCTAAATTTTGGTTGCGAATTATTGAAGAGCGCGGAGATAAACTCTAATTTATTAGACACCAAGGAATATCCGAATAGAGTTTATTCACTACCACCAACCCTAAGAGAGTCGAGACTAAATCGAGGGTTTCGTGCAGAAATGAGGGCAATTGGTGGAAAGCGATCGGATGACTTTAAAATCCATCAACCCTTGATAAAGCTCATGACTATCATGAAGCAATGTCTGACAAAATTTCTGAAAACAACGCAGCATTGAAGATTTAGGAATTTAATTGTTACTTTTAGATGAATTTTTCATCTAGGATTAGCCTGCAAACTGAATCAATATTCCGGCCGCAACTGCAGACCCTATTACGCCGGCAACATTCGGGCCCATCGCATGCATTAACAAGAAGTTATTTGGATTGGCTTCAAGCCCAACTTTATTTGCCACTCGCGCCGCCATAGGTACCGCTGAAACTCCGGCAGCACCAATTAATGGATTGATTTTCTGATGGGAAAATACATTCATTAACTTAGCCATAAGAACACCTGCTGCAGTGCCAATAGAAAAGGCAACCATGCCTAAAGCTAATATCCCCAACGTACTCGAAATGAGAAATTGATCAGCACCTAGTTTCGACCCAACCGAAAGGCCTAGCAAAATCGTCACAATATTTATCAAAGAATTTTGTGCGGTATCGGAAAGACGATTAACTACCCCACACTCTTTCATTAAGTTTCCAAAACAAAACATTCCAAGCAACGGTGCGGCACTTGGTACAAATAAGGCAACCAAGATAAGCAATACTAGTGGAAAAAGGATTTTCTCAGTTACCGAGACTTCTCTCAGCTGAGTCATAGTAATCTCGCGCTCATCTTTAGATGTAAGAGCACGCATAATCGGTGGCTGTATGAGTGGAACAAGGGCCATGTAAGAATATGCCGCCACAGCAATCGCGCCTAAAAGTTCAGGCGCAAGAATGCCAGAAACATAAATAGCTGTTGGTCCGTCAGCACCACCAATGATACCAATAGCCGCAGCTTGCTGAATGGTGAAGTTAAATATACCGATATCTGTGAGGAACAATGCGCCTAGTAGGGTAGAGAAAATACCAACTTGAGCCGCTGCTCCTAACAATAGAGTTTTCGGATTTGCCAACAACGGACCAAAATCAGTCATCGCGCCGACACCCATAAATATTAGAAGAGGAAACACGCCTGTTTCCAAACCCATTACATAGAATTGATGTAAAATGCCGTCACCAACCGCTATGTCGACGCCAGGAATATTCGAGAGAATTCCACCGAAGCCTATAGGAATAAGTAGTAAAGGCTCAAAACCTTTTTTAATTGCTAAATAAAGCAGCATCAACCCAATAAAGATCATTACTAATTGGGTAAACTCTATTTGGTAAATACCTGTGGATTGCCACAGTTGCTGCAGACGACTCATTAAATGCGCTCTTCTGTTATATCGAAGCTATTAACTCTTCTTACTTTTCTAACCCAGGGATAACAAACTATCACCTACTTTCACGGCATCACCTGCCGCGACACTAATGGCTGTAACTGTGCCAAACGATGGTGAGCGAATTTCAGTTTCCATTTTCATTGCCTCAAGGACAAGAATAACGTCACCCTCCGCAACTTCGTCACCAATCGCAACCACGACTCTGAATACATTTCCTGCTAGTGGAGCTGGTACTGGCGTTCCGCTACCATCAGGTGGAGGGGTGCTTGTTGCAACATTCGCATCATTGCCCGCAACAGGTGCCGAAACTTGCTTCTGGGCGAATTGAGAAATATCGCCACCTTCTGTGACCTTCACTATATAGGCAGCGCCTTCAAGCTCTACCGTATAGACTCCAGGCTCGGAAATTGGCGCGCTTGGCGCTGCTGACTCAATTGTCGGCATAGGTTCAAATGCATCGGGGTTATTTCGATTTTTTAGAAACTTTAACCCTGCCTGAGGAAATAACGCATAGGTAAGCGTGTCGTCTACTTCATTAGCTAGAGTAATTCCTTCTTCTTTTGCAACTTTTAATAATTCAGTTTTTTGAGCTTCAAATTCAGCTTTAAGTAAATCCGCAGGGCGACAAGTAATCGCTTCCGCACCGTCAAGAACTTTTGACTGAAGTTCTGCATTCATCGGCGCTGGTGTTGCCCCATACTCACCCTTCAGCACGCCTTGTGTTTCTTTAGTGATGGTTTTGTAACGCTCTCCAACCAATACATTCAGCACAGCCTGAGTGCCTACAATTTGGGATGTTGGAGTTACCAGAGGAATATAACCAAGATCTTTTCTTACTTTCGGTATTTCCTCTAATACTTCATCCATTTTATCTGTGGCATTTTGCTCACGCAGTTGATTTTCTAAATTCGTCAACATGCCACCTGGCACTTGTGCAACAAGAATTCGAGAGTCTATGCCTCTCAACGACCCTTCAAACTTGGCATATTTTTTCCGAATCTCTCGGAAATAATTAGCAATATCTTCCAACAACTCAATATCTAGACCTGTACTGCGATCCGTAGCATCCAACATGGAGACGAGCGACTCCGTGGGCGAGTGTCCGTAAGTCATACTCATTGAAGAGATAGCGGTATCAACATTATCAATACCTGCTTCAATTGCTTTTAAATAAGTAGCTGTGGAAAGACCAGTGGTTGCATGGCACTGCATATGAATTGGTATCTTCACAGTTTGCTTTAACTTTGTTATCAGCTCATAAGCAACATAGGGCTTTAACAGGCCCGCCATATCCTTAATACAGAGAGAGTCTGCACCCATGTTTTCAATATGTCTGGCCATATCCAGCCAGCTATCAATTGTGTAGACGGGGCTAATTGTATAAGACATTGTTCCCTGAGCATGCCTACCCTGCTCACCGACAGCTTTGATTGCAGTTTCAAGGTTTCGCATGTCATTCATTGCATCAAATACCCGAAATACATCGACGCCATTCTCTGCTGCCCTTTCAACAAACTTATTCACCAAGTCATCAGCATAGTGGCGATAGCCTAAAATATTTTGCCCTCTAAAAAGCATTTGCTGGGGAGTATTAGGCATTGCCTCCTTGAATTTTCTAATTCGCTCCCAGGGGTCTTCTCCTACGAACCTGATGCAGGCATCAAATGTCGCGCCACCCCAAGATTCGAGTGACCAAAATCCCACTTGATCCAATTTTTCTGCAATGGGCAACATATCATCTATACGCATTCGAGTAGCAAGCAGAGATTGATGGGCATCGCGTAAAACAACATCAGTTATTCCAAGAGGTATCTTATTTTCACTCATAAACCTAACTCGATTAGTTCTCAATTCAAGGATTCATAAAACTGTCTGGACAGAATGGATTCCAATATTAGTTTTCTACAATTAAATATTTTAAATAAATTTCCTATTAGCATCCTGCGGAAGCTAGTTCATGTAAATTAATTTTTCTTACGATGCTCCATTATCGCTGCACTAATTATAGCTAGATTTTTTGTTTGCATATTAAAGCCACTCCTTTGTGTCTCTGTAAATGCACCATCACTAATAGTTTTTTCTGATTGAAATTTAACCACTATTAGAGACATCAAGCGGGTAACCAGTATCAATAGAGCAAGAAACAGGAATACTGTACCTATCCCGAACCCAGCTAATTCAATGCCTTGACTGAATAAATCATCCATATTTGGTGCCACTACTTTTTAACAAGTGCGAGATAATACTAGATGACGCTTAGAGAATCTAACTCACTACTACTAATAGCCACATTTGAACCCTCATTGAAAGCTCTTCAGAAGGCCTGAAGTCGCTATTTATAGGGAGTATGACTATACTTAACTAGACAAAAGAACGATAACTGACTCTCAGGAGAGCAATGTGAACAAGTTAATAAAAACAGCAAGTATTTCTCTAATATCTTTAATTATTGGTTTAGGCGCGGGGCTTTTTATGAGCAGTTCTGCCCAAGATGATGGCAAAGTATTTGAACTCAGGACTTACAAATCCACTCCAGGAAATTTAGACAATCTTCATGCAAGATTCCGAGATCACACGATAGAAATCTTCGGCACCCATAACATGAAAGTAGTCGGATTCTGGTCACCTACTAGCGAAGAAGAACGAGAAGATACCCTGGTCTATGTTTTAGAACATGCTAGCCAGGAAGCCGCTAATGCATCCTGGAGAGCATTTGGGCAAGACCCAGAATGGGCGCGAGTTGCTGAAGCATCCAATGCTAATGGCCAAATTCTGGCAGGAGTCGAAAGGAAGTTTATGGTCGCAACAGATTATTCTCCGATGAAGTAAA
>CAWKZI010000182.1:0-5401 GCA_963854365.1 Gammaproteobacteria bacterium | reverse complement strand
CAAGCCAGACTCATTATTTACTGAAGAAGCATGCCAATTGCGCCCACCTTGATAGTACGGACAGACCGTTCGAACTTCTTCCGCGTCTGGAAAGACATTGGGGTTGGGAATTTTTTCTCCCGTAACAGGATTTATAGAACTAAAAAGATTTTGTATTCCAGAGTCGACAGAAAATAGATACGCTCCGGTTTCTGCATCTAAGGCATCGAACAGCGCGGGTTTACCTGCGGTTACAACTACCTTTTTCGTTTCACCATTGACCTCTAACTCGACTATGGAACGCTCAAAAATCCAGTCAAGGTCAAACTGATCATTGGCTACATGCTGGTAATGCCAGACAAGCTCACCCGTAGCAGGTCGTAGTGCCAACGTTGTGTTGGTATAGAGCGCATCATTGTTGACACCGCCGACACCTAATGAATAAAGCAAAGGACCGGTATTATAAGTAGGCGATACTCCGTAGAAGACAAGATCAAGTTCGGCATCATAAGCGCCGGTATTCCAAACTGACCCTCCCTGACGTTCTTCAAGAGGAATATTATTCCAGGTGTTACCACCGGGTTCGCCTGGTCTGGCCAAAGTGTTGAAGCGCCAGGTCTCACTTCCATCCTCCAAATCGATAGCAAAGATAAAACCACCACCGGGAACAAAAGAAGCCGCCATTCCTTGAATGACCTGGCCACCTGCTATGGTCGGCGCGCTTCGCAGCGCATAACCGGTGTTATCGTTAGTCTCTACGGCATGATCCCAAACGACTTCACCAGTTCGAGCGTTAAGGGCCACCATATGCAAATCTGAAGTAGGTACCAAAACTTTATCTTCATGCAGGGCAATACCAAACTTATGACTGGGCGTTGCTTCTCCGTCATGAGTGTAGCGCCAAAGTAGCTCGCCATTAGTAGCGTCTAATGCCAGTACTACATCACCCGCACTGTAAAGAAACATGATTCCGTCATGAACTAAAGGCGTCGGCATGTTGTTACCCACAGTCACTTCCTGGTGCCAGGCTAACTGAAGATCAGCAACGGTTTGTCGGTTAATTTGGTCGAGATTAGAAAAGCCGAGATTATCGTAAGTGCGACGCCAGGTTAGCCAATCGGAATCTGGAGGATTCTGTAAGACTTCATCAGTGACGGAAGAATAGTCATTGAATAAGGAAATAGAATTTTCTTCTAGTTCGGCATCGTCATCTTGCTGCGCAATGATTGCTGTATGAGAGAATGAGAAGATGATGAATCCAGCTAGTAATTCCGGTGCTATTCGCATTATGTTATTCCCGAGATGGCACAAATCAAACTGTTCCCCTTCTCTCGTTAAGAAGTGTGGTATGAAATCAAGGATTGATCGAATCTAAAACTACTGTATTTTTACTCTGACCCTGAGATATCCCCACAAAATAATTGGTAAATACATATAGTTAATTCAATAAAGCGCATACATGACACGATAAAACTCTCCAACAGGCCGCGAAACCTAAGGAGAGGTGCCATGTATGCACTACCATTGTTACACAAAATTCTTCGTAAACAATGCTCTAAGATTCACTCGACTCGCCTTAATACTTGTTTGATAGCAGTTCAGGCTTTAACAGAAGGAGCCAAAGCATCGGTTACTTCACTCGGTCGCGGCTTACCTGGTCACGCCTATGACAAACATAAAATAAAAAGGATAGACCGCCTCTTATCAAATGACTTCCTCTATCAAGAACGTCATCAGATTTATTCAGCCTTAACCCAGCAACTCTTAAGCCGTTTGCCAGAACCTGTTATTGCGATTGATTGGTCTCCTTTATGCGCCGACCAAAGCTGGCAGTTACTGCGAGCAGCAATCCCTGTAGGGGGTCGATCGCTGACCCTGTATGAAGAGGTTCATCCAAGAATTAAATTGGCTAACCGAAAAGTACAGCACCGGTTCTTGGATCAGCTTGCTACGATGATGCCTGAAGCATGTCGTCCCATTGTAGTGGCTGACTCTGGTTTTAAGACGCCCTTTTATTATTATGTTGAAAACACCTTACAGTGGCATTGGGTTGGGCGTATTCGAGGACAGGATTTTCTGAGTTGGCACACCGAAGGGAATCAGTGGTTTAGCGCTAAATCACTCTATAGTAAGGCGACAAAGGCGGCCAAACATTTAGGTCAAGTTAGATGGACCCAAAGAAATCCATTTGCTGCTTTTATTGTGTTGGTACGACAATCGAAAAAGGATCGGAAGTCGCTGACCCTGTCTGGTAAAGAACGTCAATCCAAACAGCATAAAACCCATGCGAATCGAGAAAAGGAACCCTGGTTATTGGTTGCTTCGCTGTCTTTACATCAACGCACTTCTAAACAGATTGTGAAAATTTATCGTACCCGGATGCAAATTGAAGAAGGCTTTCGAGATTGTAAAGCAGTAAAGTATGGCTTGGGCTTGTCTTCAAATAGGCGAGTAAATCAGAATCGTCGTTCAATTTTATGTCTATTGGCAGCATTAGCAATCTTCGTGCTTTGGTGTGTGGGGATGGCAGGACGAGCAACAGACGCAGCAAAACAACTACGAGTAAACTCATCGAGTAAGCGAGAACCGTACTCAGCTATTTTTCTAGCACGATTGCTCGTTGTTCAGAAACATTTCCAGCTAACGAAAAGAGCACTTGACGAGACGTTGAACCACATACAGTCTTACATGTTCCTGGTATTAGCCGAGTGAATTTTGTGGGGATATCTCAGACTCTGACCCCATCTAGGCACTCGTCGCTGGAAGTAAAGTGAATCCCGCGACGAATAAAATATGGAATGCCCGGTTCATCAGCCTGTTCATAATTTCTCCATGCTTGGAGAATACTTGTAGTCAAATTAAGAGAATGTCCATTCTTGTTGTTAGCCTCTATTTTCGAGTTCTCAATAAAAGCAGTAGCACCACCACTGACTTCGAGCTAACATATCAGGGTTGAGAAAAAGGACGCACATGAACCTACTAAATCTCAATATACCTTGCGCTGTGATGGTATTGAGCATAACGGGCTGTGGCCCGCAGGAATCGTCTCCGCCAGACTCACTGGCGACCGCACAAACACCATCATTGAGCGCTGTTCAGCCATCCGCATCGCACACCCGCGAAGCGATCGATCAGTATTGCCTGGTTTGTCACAACGAGCAGCTTGAAACAGCAGGTCTGAGGCTTGACCTGGTTGATTTTGCCAACGTTGCCCAGAATCCTGAATTATTAGAGAAGATAGTGCGAAAACTGCGCGTCGGCACTATGCCGCCTCCTGATATGCCACAACCGTCTGCTGAATCCCGGAATCTCATGGTTTCATGGTTGGAAACGTCACTCGACGCTGCTGCCGTAGCTAATCCTAACCCCGGCCGCACCGAAACCTTAAGGCGTCTCAATCGTTCCGAATATAAGAACTCTATCAGGGATCTTTTGTCTTTAGATATTGACGCCGCCTCGCTGCTGCCTCCGGATGAAAGCGGCTATGGTTTCGACAATGTCATAGTAGGTGATTTGTCACCGGCCCTACTGGATCGCTATATCTCTGCCGCACAAAAGATCAGCCGACTTGCCGTCGGCAGTGCCCAGGGGTCGGTCCAAAGTGATGTCATAAGTGTGCCTCCGGACCTCACCCAGGAACGACATATAGCTGGCCTGCCCATTGGAACTCGCGGCGGTGTGTCGGTTTCTTATACATTCCCACAGGATGGTGAGTACGATATCCAGGTAAGGCTCGCCCGTAATCGCACGGGTAGCATAGGAGGTCTCCGAAGTCGGGAGCCGCAACCGCTAGAACTGCTTCTCGATCGGGAAGTTGTTGAAACATTTCTGGTTATAAGGCCAGACGGTGCAGATCATTCGGTTGTCGACAAGAATTTCAACGTTCGCATTCCAGTATTGGCAGGACCCCACGACTTGGGCGCGACTTTTCCCAACTACTCTTCGGCACTGCTCGAATCTGAGCGCCAGCCACTCCAATCTCAATTCAATGAGATACGTCATCCCCGAATGACCCCGGGAATCTACCAAGTGACCATCACAGGGCCTTATGCGCCTAGGGGCGCTGATGACACGCCGAGCCGCCGCCAGCTGTTCAACTGCCGGCCAACCATGCCCAGTGAGGAAGAAAACTGCGCTAGAGAAATTCTGTCCAAGTTGATGCAGCGCGCCTATCGCCGGCCGGCCAACGACACCGACATCGAGGGACCGATGGCCTTCTATCGAGAAGGTCGGTCTGACGGAAATTTTGACGAGGGTATTGCCAAGGCTTTGAGCTCAGTACTCATAAACCCAGAATTTCTGTTCCGCGTGGAACTAGAACCAGAGCAGTTAGCAGCGGGAGCCGCTTATCGTATCAGTGATATTGAGTTGGCATCGCGCCTGTCTTTTTTCCTATGGAGCAGCATTCCCGACAACGAGTTATTAGATGTGGCCATAAGAGGCGAGCTGAGTAGCCCCGAAGAGCTTGAAAGACAGGCCCGTCGAATGCTTGCTGATCCCCGATCCAATAATCTGGCCACCAACTTTGCCGGCCAGTGGCTTCAACTTCGCAATCTTGAGGCTTTCAGTCCTAATCCACGGCTCTATCCAGACTTTGACGATAACCTGCGTCAGGCGTTCCAGCAGGAGACAGAGCTTTTCCTCGATAGTTTAGTACGCGAAGATCGCAGTGTGCTCGATCTGCTTGCGGCAGATTACACGTTTCTTAATGAGCGATTGGCCAAACACTATGGCATTCCTGGTGTCTATGGAACTCGCTTTCGTCGCGTCTCATTCGAGTCTAGCGCTGAGCGTGGTGGTTTGTTGAGACAGGGCAGTGTACTGGCCGTTACTTCCTTTGCCAATCGTACTTCGCCAGTGCTTAGAGGCGTGTGGGTGTTAGACAATATTTACGGTGCGCCACCGGCGCCGGCGCCCGCCGATGTACCAGCACTTGACGAGAGCGCTATTGCGGCGTCTTTACCTATGCGGGAGAGATTGGCAGAACATCGTTCCAACCCGGTATGCGCGAGTTGTCACAATATTATCGATCCGGTTGGTTTTGCCTTAGAGAATTTTGATGCAGTGGGTCGATGGCGGGATCATGACGGTGACAACGCAATCGATATCGCTGGTGGCCTGCCTGGCATGACTGGGTTCGCCGGCGTGGCTGGTCTCGAAACAGGCTTGTTAAGTCGCCCGGAGTTGGTTGCCGACACTGTGACTGAGAAATTACTGACTTTCGCGTTAGGACGTGGGGTCGAATACTTCGACGCGCCTGCCATCCGTAGGATTGTTCGCGAAGCCGAACCGGACGGTTACCGCTTTTCGTCACTCATAATGGGTATAGTGAAAAGCGCACCTTTTCAGATGAGGACATCATTATGATCATTACCAAAAAGGCACTTCCTCGACGCACTTTTCTGCGGGGCGCAGGGGTCGC
>CAWKZI010000181.1:0-5475 GCA_963854365.1 Gammaproteobacteria bacterium | reverse complement strand
ATAGCGAACCTCTCCGGTTGAAGAAAATTCGAAATGGTATCGTCGTCTGAGTTTAAGAACTTCTAGTTCATCCCTGACCGGCCAAACACCTTTTAAAACCATGGTTTGGTCAAGCAGCTGTAGTTGCTGTTTTTTACAGTGCTGATCAACAAAGGCCAGGGCCAATATTTTGACTTTGTCACTTTGCCACCAGAAACTAATTATGGCGACTATGACAGTGCCCCAGAAAAATATTGAGAGTGAAAGCATTTAGGCTCCAGTATTGCAGCAAAAAATCGAGCTCGGTTCTAGCGAGATTTTCCTAATCCAATTAGAAACCCTAGGGTGTTTGTTAGAAACACAACAGATCGGGGTCTGTTATGGTTTATCTATTCTTCTCGTTCAACGTTCTAGGCAGTATAAGACCGAGATATGCAGAAGGAAAGCAGGAAGAATCTTAGGCTGGTTTTGAGAGAATCTAAAGAGAGAATTGCTTTCTGTCTTTGTATTTGTCGATTTGTGGTTGAATAATCTCCAAGGCAGTTTTATCGCAAGGAGGTAGCTCTGCAGTAGAAACTCGTAAAGGTTTGACTCTGTCGCCCCAGCGAATTAGGCCAGCTCCCCATGTTAAGCCTGCACCAAAAGTAGCACTTAGTACGTAATCACCTGGCGCAACACGATCTTCTTCCAGGGCCTCTGTTAGTGCCACTGGAATAGTCCCTGCTGAGGTGTTTCCATATTTGTGTACGTTGATGAAGACTTTTTCCGGTGGAAGGCCAACGCGCCTCGCTAGTGCATCCAAAATACGTTTATTTGCTTGGTGGGGCACAACTAGTTTAACGTCGTCGATAGTAAGTCCTGTTTCCTCTAAAACATCCGCGCAAGCTTGGGCCATGCAGCGAATTGCACGTTTGAATACTTCCTGTCCTTCGAAATTCCAATCAACATAGAGGAAGTCCTCGGTGAATCTACTGTAGGCTGAGCCAAGGTTGGTAATTTGGATCGCGTATTTCGCATCTGCCTCACAACCAATTTTGGCTGCCAGCAATCCAACTTCTTGGTCAGTTTGTTCAATTACTACAGCTCCACAAGCATCCCCAAAAAGTACGGCAACATCGCGGCGAGCCCAATTCATATAGTGGGAGATGAATTCACCGCCTAATACTAATACTTTCTTGTGGGCGCCAGTCTTTATAAGGTTGGTGCCGATATGGAGACCATAAAGAAAACCAGTACATGCTGAATTAATATCTATCGATGCTGCATTTTTTGCGCCAATCGCATCTTGCACCAGTGAAGCAGTATTGGGACAAAGGGAATCATTGGTGAGACTACCTAGTAAGATTAGGTCCAGCTCTTGAGGATCAAGGTCAGCAGCAGCTAGGGCTTGTTTTGCTGCCACAATGGCCATGTCAGAAAAATTGCAGTGACAAATGCGTCTTTCTTTGATGCCAGTTCTACTTGTGATCCACTCGTCGGTGGTCTCCATAAATGTAGTTAAGTCTTGATTGCTAAGCACCGCGGGTGGTACACATTTCCCCCAGCCGGTTATTTCAGCATGAAACATCAAAAACTCTCCATCATTTCCGTGTATATTTCAGTAGAATTCAATTGAGATAATCCAATCGATTTGCGGTGCTTAGTTTTAATGCTATATAAGGTTGAAAAGGCATCATCTTAGTTCAATTGATTTGCACGCTTTATAAAGAGCTAAAATTTTAAGCTAACTATTCGAGAAGAATACATTATTTTATTTGTACTGAATAGCCCGCGGGCTTTGAACTAGATCAAATTGAGAAAAGGGACACTGTCATTGATAGACAATTTAAGCGTGGTGAAATCCAGCCTATTCGTAACTCTAATAATTCCATTGACGGCGATATTAGCGAATTCTGCGGTAGCTCAGATTGACCATGGTGAGTGGAATCACATATTGGAGCAGAATGTACGATTACTTGATGGCGGTAAAGCAACACAGTTCGACTATGGATCAATGGCAAGAAATCGCTTAGAACTTAAAAATTACCTTTCCAGAATATCGCAAGTTAGTCGTCAAGATTTTGAAACATGGAGCCATAGTGATCAGTTAGCGTTTTTGATCAATACTTATAATGCAGCTACTGTTGATCTCGTGCTAACCGAATATCCTGAAATCGACTCCATCAAAGATATTGGTTTTCTCTTCAGCTCACCTTGGCGCCAAAAAGTGATCGACTTATTTGGAGAACAAGTGTCCCTTGACGATATTGAGCATGGAATGATTCGTGGGTGGGGTCGTTATAATGAGCCAAGAATTCATTTCGCAGTGAATTGCGCGGCTGTAGGTTGTCCAGGACTGCGTCCAGAAGCGTTTGTAGGGATAAAGCTTGAACAGCAATTAGAAGAAAGTGCTGAACTCTTCTTATCTGATTCAAGTCGGAATTATTATTCTGCTGGGCGCTTATATATTTCGAGTATTTTTAATTGGTATGAGGAAGATTTCGAACAGGGCTGGCTGGGTGTAAATTCGGTGACAGAATTTTTGACTCACTATACTGGCGTGATGGCATTGGATGCTGATGCTCGCTCTGCAATAAAGAAAGGCCAAATCAGAATTCGCTATCTGCGCTATGACTGGAGACTCAATAACGTCGATTAGTGTATTCAATTTCGTCGAGATTACCCTATTGGTTTTGTAAAGTTTGATTGTGCTAAACTCGATGGTGGAAGAGTATCATCCCCGGTGGGGTGCCCGGACTTCAAACCCGGTGAAGTCTGTTAAAGACAGGCTTGGTGGGTTCAACTCCTGCCTCTTCCGCCATATTTTAAATAAGACTAACAAATTCAGTTAGTTACCTCTGATTTGCATCGACTGATAGTGCCAAAAATCCACTTTTTGCTACATTCGGTGATCCATTTTGAACTCCTCTCCCTATTTAATTTGCCGTGATGGCATATACTATTTCAGGAAGGTTTGTCCCAAAGGCTTGCAGCCACTACTAGGCTGTAAAGAAATTACTAAGTCGTTGCGGACAGCCTCCAAACACCTAGCCAAAAAACTGGCAATTACCATGGCAACAGACATAGAAAAGCTTTTTTCTGAAATCACCAATGGCCTAGATTTGCTAAAACCCCAGCAGGTTGAAATAGTGGCAGCCCATGTTTATAAGCAACAAATAACAGCCTTAACCAAAGAAGCCCTAAAAGAATTTAAAGACCGAACCAAAAACCAAGAAGAGTGGGAAGAGTTTCATGCAAGGACTTTCAGGCAAGAAGTAAAAACTGATTTAAAGAAGAGTCGCTATGAATCAGTTGAGCCTGACGCCGATCGTTTGATTGAAATCAATGGATTGGTTATTGAAAAAAATTCCGCCCTCTACAATCAGTTTTGCAGAGCCATTCTTATTGGTTTGGATCAGGTGTATGAGGGTGCTGAAAAGATTATTAAAGGTGACTTTGAGAATCCAGAATTTAATTTTGAATCAACTGATGGTGCGGCTGTTCAAAATGAAAGCCAATCAGTTACCTTGAAGATTGCTGTTGAAAAATACCTTTCTGAAAATAAACGTGAGTGGGGTGACAAGCATTATCTCAGCCAGAAGGCCAAACTGGATCACTTTATGGCTTTCATGGGCGAGGGGAATTTAGCAATTGGTGAGAGGTTGGGGTTGGGTCAAGTCTTAACCCATGATGTCAGGCGCTATAAAGAACTTCTACAAAGCACACCGACCAATCCTCAGAAAAAATATCCCGATCTATCAGTGATAGAGGTCGTTATAGCTGCAAGGCAAGCAGGTGATCCGCTATTAGGTACAACCTCAATCAATAACTATATCCAGTGCGTGAGTACTCTGTATTCTTGGGCAGCTAAAGAGCTTGATTATCAAGGTAAAAATCATTTCAAAGGAAGAACTAAGCGCGTTAGCGGTAAGAGCAAAATTAATGAAAGACATCCTTTCAGTAGAGCGCAGTTAGTTACATTTTTTACTTCACCCCTGTATACCGGTTGCCGGAGTTTAAGTAGTAGTCACCAAAAAGGGGACAAAATATATATAGACTCCTCTAAGTACTGGGTTCCTCTAATTGGCTTTTACACTGGTATGCGCCTTCAAGAAATTCTTCAGCTCTATGTGGAAGATGTCTATCAGGCGAATGGGGTGTGGGTATTAGACCTAAACACGAACCATGACGATAAAAAATTAAAAACAGACCAATCGAAGCGAGTCATTCCTATTCATGATGATTTGGTTAAAGCTGGTTTTGTTGAATTTAGAAACCACCAAGAAGAAAAGGAGAGCCAACGTTTATTTCCTGACGCAGTACTTTCGGGTGACGGAACTTACTCCAGTACTTTCTCAAAATGGTTTAGTCGTTATCTGGATCACATAGGTATTAAAACCGACAAGACCAGTTTCCATTCGTTTCGTCACAACATGAAAGACTTCTTTCGGGCGGCAGGGATTTCCGATGAGTTGTCTGAACATTATTTGGGGCGTTTAACTGGAAAAACTGGGGAAGCTTACGGTAGTGGTCATACTGTGGAGAATGTTGCGGAGGCAGTGGCAAAAATTAAGTTTAGTGATTACCTTGATGTAAATATTCTCAAGGGTTTGAACAGATAATCAATCACAATCCTGAAAATCAGATTCAAAACATCTTGTAGCAATGTCTTGTCCTCGTGCGAGTTGTTCGGGGCGGCCTAGTTGTTAAAGGTGCTTGCATAGTCTGCAGCATCTGCTGGTTGTCCAGAACAACAACCACCGCCATTATATCCTCCCCCATGCCCAGGGAAGCTAAAGTCTGCATTACGTTTGAGTGTTCTTAATTGGCTGAGAGACGCACAGACCTTCGGTTGTTGTCTATATCTAGCCCATTGAAACTGCTGACGACCGCCACGAATCCTTTTAGAATTTTTAATTTCTTCTCGGAAAGAAATTGCGCCAGATAATATTTGCCAACCATCAATTACCTCTCGGCAAATTATTTGCTCATCCAACGACGAAGAAGAGGCGTTGTACATGGAGAGTTCGGCTTCACTCATCTTTTCAAAGTACGGCCTGACTGTGGTTTCGCACGAAGATAAACCGGTCAGGATAAATAACAACATTAGATAACGCTTGATCATATGTTGAACCTTTCGCTTCATATATTTAAATACTATAGCCTTCTAGTTAACACTACCATATAAATAAATATCATATAAATCAATTCTATATACTTAGAAACAAGCCGAACTGAGCAGGGCTAGAGAGATCAATATCTGTTTAGGAAATTCGCATCCGAATTCCGGGCGACACGCTAATGACAGAAAAGGTGAATTGAATGCAGCATTTGATCGATAGTCAGTTCCACTAGAGCTTCTTAATATCCCTCTTCGTTACTATTATAAGTGTTCGATTTAAGTTGGCCAGAACAAACCGCTTTGGCGCACGTTATACGAGAATGCAGAAGATGGAAAAACCTAGTGCATGGATTCGTAAAACCGTTCGATATACGTTTTTCGATCTAAAGACCGTT
>CAWKZI010000180.1:0-5483 GCA_963854365.1 Gammaproteobacteria bacterium | reverse complement strand
AATTCCCTAATCACCCCCAGATAGTATGCGTGGTCAGTTACGGCGTAAAAGTCCAGCGGCAGCTGCAGTTTCATATCGAATCCAGCGGGGTGGACAATGGTGCTACCTTTGGCGAATTCATAGGCATCATCAGGGGAGGAGGTGGTGCCGAACATGAAGGCGTCAAATGAATACATGGTGTGTACGTGCATATCGCCGAAATAGGCATTTCTGTCTGTATTGAAGTCCACTACGGGCGATGATATCGGATCGACCGCGGGTACGGTCTGTGCGGGTAGATCTGCCACCACGGAGTTATTTGCCACTAGGGATGAATCGTCGGAGCAAGCACTGAGAACTGATAGGCTTGCTAAAAGAGGAAACACGATTTTGAGTTTACGCATAGGGTTCTTTTTTCCTTTTTTAGGGAATTCCGGATTTCTAAGCTTTGTAGCCTGCTAGACAGATGTTCAAGTATGTAATCAGCATCGTGCTTGCAGGTAATTTTGCGGCCATTTTCTCTAATGCACTAAGTAAACCATATCCAGTAATGTATCCAAGGGCAAGTCTCTGACTTGTCTATTAGTGGCGAGGGTACTGACAAGTTAATTCCCAATCTGTCAGAATCTGAGTATGAAATCCAATACAGTGATGTATAAGCGCCACCGATTTTCCCCGAAGTAATTGGGTATGCGTATGACCATTCTGAGGAAAGGCGGGAGAGAGATAAAGGGGCTTTCAGGATTTTATTTTGGAGCCAACGGACCGCGAAAATGCATAGTCCGCCGCTCCAGATCATAACCCTATGAAGTGCAAGGAAAAATGGTGGGCCCACGAGGACTCGAACCTCGGACCGACGGATTATGAGTCCCTCGCTGACTGATCATCACAACTCTTCACAACAGCCTGCGTTCTCTAAGTTATTGTATCACGTAGCTTTGTTGATTGTAGTTGTTGGTCTTGGATTGTAGTTAGTTGTCGCGCAGTGGTCCAAATTTGGTCCAAGAAGTAGACCCCCTATTTTTATAGACCGCCCAGCCAGTACCCCACCCCCGGGGCACCCCCCACTTGTCCAAGTAGGTTCCATCGCACCCCTACACATACTATTCTGTACGAACGATTAAGTATTTTTGAGGTGTTTCCTGACACTAAACCGAATAGTCTTCTGGGCAGAGAGAGAGCGGCTATGCCGCTCCCTCTCTTTATTAAGGGCGCCTCTGGTCAATGGCATATAGATGCTGCTGGATCGGATCGGTTCGATGCCATAGCGAAGCTCTGTCTCTCATCGACTTAATCCAGCCGCTTGCTGAAGCGGGCAATCGCCAGCGTGATTGCTACCAGCATAAATACGCCCAGTGCCAATAGGTCTTCCCACATACTATCTATATCCGCGCCGCGCAATACGATTCCACGAATCAACCTGTTGAAGTGAGTCAAGGGAAGTACCTCGGCAATGGTTTGCGCAAACACCGGCATGCCATCGAAGGGAAACATAAATCCCGACAGTAATATTGAGGGTAGCAAAACGAAAAACGCCGCCTGCATCGCCTGAAACTGAGTTTGTGCCAGGGTTGAAATAAGCAGGCCCAGGGATAGGTTAGCAGCGATAAATACCAGCGAGACGGTCAGTACATCCAACTCACTCCCGCGTATGAAAACCTTGAAAAGATAAAAGCCCACAGTGAAGACAATCACTAATTGTAGAAGACCGATGATAATGTAGGGAACAATTTTCCCCAGCATAAGCTCCGGCGTTTTGATCGGCGTATTGATGAGCAACTCCAAATTACCTCGCTCTTTCTCACGAACAATGGCCACTGCGGTGAACAAAACCATGGTCATGGTCAAGATCACACCAACCAGCCCCGGGACGATATTCACTGCGGTACGCCGCTCCGGATTATAGAAGTTTCGCACCTCCATTAAGTTTACCGAGGGAGGCGGCAATGCCTGTGTATCGAATCGCACTGGCAGTGCAGAGAGCTGTTGGGCCACGCCGAGAATTATTGGATCGGTGCCATCGACCAATAGCTGCACCGCCTGTCGATCGCGCTCGATGACACGCCGATCGAAGTCATTCGGAACTGCGATGCCGATAGAAATTAAGCCTGCATCCAATAATTGCTCCAGCTCCTGCACACTGGCGACTCGCTGCTTGATGTTTATTACCTGGGATGCACCCAGGTCTGCGACAAACTGTCTTGATAGATGAGTGTCGGCTTCATCGACATAGGCGGCGGATAAATTACGCACATCGGTGTTGATGGCATAGCCAAACATCATCAATTGAATAAGCGGTATGCCGACGATCATGCCAAAGGTGAGTCGATCCCTGCTTAGCTGCAGAAATTCCTTTTTCATGATTGCGAATATCCTGATCAGGGAATTCATGCCGCTATTCCCTCCGGCCGGGATTCTGTTACGGCGACGAACACATCTTCCAAATCTGGAAACACTTTTTCGACTTTTGCGTGTACTCCGGCATGGGCCAAAGTGGAAGTCACCAGCTGCAAGCCACCCTCTACGTCCTTGGGGATCAGAACCCTTAAGCTGACGCCAAGTTGAGTGATGCTGCTAATTGCCTGCTGCTGTGCGAGGCTGATCCGCGCCTTGTTGGGATCCTCTGCTACCACCTCAAACACATTCAGAGAAATACTCTCTCCCAGCTGCTTCGGACTGCCATCCGCGACTTTTACCCCCTGATCCAGTATCGCGAGGCTGTGGCATCTTGCGGCCTCGTCCATGTAATGGGTCGACACCAGGATTGTGGTTCCCTGCGCTGCCAGATCGAATAGGATTTCCCAAAAGTCACGACGGTTTTTCGGATCCACTGCGCTGGTTGGCTCATCGAGAAACAAAATCTGCGGATCATGCAAGATTGCTGCCGCCAGCGCCAGGCGCTGCTTCTGACCACCGCTAAGGGTGCCGGTTCGTTGTTTGAGTTGTTTGCTCAGATTAAATTCTTCTATCAACTGTGCGACACGCGTCTTTCGACGCTTGCGTGAGAGCGCGTAGACTTCACTGATGAAACGCAAATTTTCTGCAACAGTCAGGTCTTCGAACAGTGAAAATCGCTGGGTCATGTAGCCGATTTTTTGTTTCAATACCTCCGATTGCTTCCTGGTGTCCAGACCCATTACGGTGGCACTACCTGCACTGGGAGTTAGCAATCCACATAACATTCGTATTGTGGTTGATTTGCCAGATCCATTAGGCCCCAAAAACCCGTAAATAGTGCCTGCTGGTATCTGCAGATCTACATTGTTAACCGCCACTAGCGATCCAAAGCGTCTGCTCAGGCCAGTTGCCGAAATTACGATGTCATTCGCCGCTTTCATATTATTCAAAATTTGCCTGCACCGGCAAACCATCTGGCAACCTGTCCGGCAAGGCTGGCAGAGCGATTTCGGCAACATAAGATAGTCTTCCTCGATCTCTTTCGGTCAAGGCGAAGTAAGGTGTGAAGCTGGCCTCGGATGCTATACGACGAACAGTGCCGGTAAGAGGCCGATCCAGACCGTCGACAATTATCGGTAGCTGCGAACCGGGCCTGAGCTGAATCCGCACGGCTTCGGGGATATACAGCCGTGCATAGGGCTGTTCGCCGCTCAATAGCACCGCAACCACATCCCCCTGTCCAGGCCGCTCACCCACTTCGAAGGGCAGTGAGTCTACGATTGAATCTTGCGGAACTACAATGGAGAGTCGTTGCCGGTCCAGTACTAGGCTCTCCAGTTGAGCCTGCGCCTGGGACAGCAGCGCGTTGGTTTGTTGCAGCTGTTCAGGCCGTGTGCCGGCGTGTAGCTCCGCCAGTTGTGCGGTTACATACTCGATTCTGACACGAGCAGCTTCCAGTAAATTTCCTGCCGCATCTATGCTTTCTACCGAGATCAGATTACGTTCGCGCAGCCCTTCCAGGCGTTGTAGTTCTTTCTGTCTGTAGCTTCTCTCTACTTCGGCGGCATGCAAATTGGCCTGTGCCGCATCGATAGTCTCCGATCTGGGTCCGCTTCGCTGCTCTGCAAGTACTGCTTCAATACGTTCGATATTTGCCTGTGCTTCCTGTATTCGTATATCCACGCGACTGGTATCCTGCTGGAGCAGTATCGTACCAGCGCTCAGGTCATCACCCTCAGTTACGGCGATATTCACAATCGGTTCGGAAAATTCAACGACCAACTCAATGCGATCAGATTCCAGCTGACCTACCGCCTGTAAGGGCTGCTCTTCGCAGCCCGCCAAAATCGCCAGCAGGAATAGACTGCTGTATCTCAAATATTTCATGATTGCTCTCCTGCACCAGTGGCATCTTCACCATCGCTCACCACACCCGAAAGGAACAACTTAATATTGTGCTCCGACAGAGCCGCTGTCATATTGGAATCGAGATTCACCTTAAGAACTTGTTCGGCCATCGGCCTGGCTAAGAAGGGGAAGATTGTCATTCCCATGAGGGATAGAAGCGTGAGACCAGGATTCAGATCCTGACGGTAGTGGCCGCTGGAAATCCCCTGTTGAATTGATTGCATGAGCCGCGGCGCGAAGGATGAGCTGAACTTCCTGATCATGGCGTTCTGGTTATCGCCCTCGCTAAATAATACTTCCCGAACCATGAAATTTGGCCACCAGGGATTTTCTCCGAGAAACTGGCAATAGCTGCGACTGAAATCCTCTACTGTTATGGCCGAAGACTCACTCATTGCTGGCAGACTCTTCTCCAATGAGTCGAACATACCGTCCACCATCGCCATGTATAGGCCCTGCTTGCTGCCAAAATAGTAATTCACCATCGCACCATTCACGCCCGCCGATGCAGCGATCTCTCGCAGGGATACGGCCTTGAATTCACGTGAAGTGAAATTCTCCCGAGCCGCCTGTAGCAATGCTTCGCGTACCTTCTCATTATCTGAGCCTGCTGGCCTGCCAAGATTGCCAGTTCTGGTCTTTACTTGCTTCATGGATCGTCCCGACTGATTTAAGCTACACTGTAATTTATAAATTAAACAGTTAATTAATTAAAAAATCAAGCAATTGCTACTATCACTCCACCTTAGCCTTAGCCCTAGCACCTGCCTTCGAATTTTCACAGACGGCTTACCAGGATCAGCAAGCGGTATTAGCGAATTTGATATTGGTCTAACAATAGTGTCACTCGATGAGGGGACTGTTCAAATAACTACGTTCCGGGAATTCAATGTCATCGGCGCTCTTAATGAAAATGTTGAACTGCCCGACTGTAGCGGTAAGTTTGAAACAACGACAAGTGTTTATACCGACATTATCGAGGTAGGTGACAGCGTTCTTGATACTACATGGAGCTTAATTGATTACCAATCTGATTCTAAAGCTAAGTAGTTATCAGGAATGAACTGCTAACTAGCAGACCCCACCCCCGGGGCACCCCATGCTTAGTTTGCACTGCCTCCACTAAAAGATCGAAATCTCCGTCACCAGACAGAAGGAAGATTCTATCTAGCGAGGGAGAGTTTTGCAGCACATCCACC
>CAWKZI010000179.1:0-5520 GCA_963854365.1 Gammaproteobacteria bacterium | reverse complement strand
CCTGCTGTATTTAGACTTTCTGACTGGGGACTTTCCTGGGAGCAGGCGGATGCCTTGGGAGATCGCCGTTGGGGAAGAAATTATCATTACCTCTTCGCCTGGGTATTTGCGTTCAATGGCATCGCCTATCTTGGCTGGAATGTCTGGCAGAAAAAATTCTACAAGAAGATGTTCCCAAAGCGTGAAGAATTTCAACTCAGTAATATAAAAACAGACATTCAAAATCATCTTCAATTTAAAAAACCTCCTGGCAAGACGGCCAGGTCTTACAATTTCTTGCAGAAAATATCCTATCTAATCGTTCTCTTTATCCTCTTCCCCTTTATGTTCATCACCGGATTTGCACAGATGCCAGCATTCACGGCCATCCTCCCTGAGCTAATCGACATGTTCGGCGGGAGGCAAACGGCAAGAACCCTCCATGTAGTGTGTACTTTATTATTAGTCCTATTCCTCATCGTTCACATTATTGAAGTGTTTATCGCCGGCGCAGGAAACCAGATACGTTCAATGATTACCGGAAAGTATGCAGTTTCGATGGAGACTAATGAATGAAAAAAACCAAGCCAAAAACTTTATCTCGCCGCCAACTAATTTCCAGAGCCGGAGCGCTAGGCGGCATATTACTAACCGGTTGCGAAAGCGATATTTACACGCCTCCGACAATCCGAGGCGGATTGATGGGAGTTGCTGATGTTCTAACCATGGCGAGTCAACGATACCTAATGTCTGACCAAGCTTTGGTGCAAGAACATGCTATTAGCGAGATCACCAAAAACTTTCCTGTATGGAACCAGAGCAACCCTGAAGATGAAGAGTATCAGCGACTTCGTCGCGGAGGCTTCGCCGAATGGCAGTTGCCAATCAAGGGATTAGTGAATCAACCAATCTCGCTTTCTCTGGAAGATTTAAAGGGCTTCCCCCAGCAAACCCAAATCACTTCACATATTTGCGAGCAAGGCTGGTCAGCGATAGCGCAATGGACCGGCGCACCTTTGCTCAAAGTATTGGAAGCTGCAGGTGGGGTAAAACCCGAGGCTCGCTACGTAGTTATCGATGCCTATGGTGGCTGGTATGAAGGTTATGACATGTTCGATGTTGTTCATCCACAAACGATTTTAGCCTATGGTATGAATGGCAAAGATCTACCTCAAGGAAATGGCGCTCCGATTCGACTGCGGGTTGAGCGTCATTGTGGTTACAAGCAGCTAAAATTTATTAAGTCCATTCAAGTAGTTTCATCGATGGAAGGCTTTGGCAGAGGGACAGGTGGTTTAAATTCCGATTTCGATTTCCACTGGTATGCTGGCGCATAATGTAACGATAACTTAGTAGGAGTTTAACTGAGATTCAGCAACAAACATTGATTACATTAAGGGTTCATCGATCGTCATTGGGTTACACAAATCTAAAATAATTTCCTAACGTTTTCATTTCTAGACTCTTTGATTTTTCAATCACGTAGTTGTGCGAACCCCAAGTTAAAAAGGCCAGCCATTTATTGGCTGGCCTTTTTAAGTATCATAACATTTTACAAAATAGTCGCTCTGACTCTAATACTCGTCATACCCTTCGGTGAATTCAATTCGGACACCTCTAGGGTCAATGATGTAAGCAATATTCAGATCGATTGATGGCACTTCGCGATAGGCCACTTGAAACTCGATACCCATAGCTTCCAATCTCCGGCAGAACTCTTCTAGTCCGTCGATCTCGAAGCCAATATGATCGATAGCCGTACCTTGAGTAGCTGCGCGTTCTGTTTGACTGCCACCGAAGCTGAGGTTCATGCCAGGAACGTTTGTAGTAGTTGGAATCGCTCCACGAGGTCTTACATCTAAATTAAAAAGATCTGTGTACCATGCGAGAAGTTCCTCATGGCCAGCGGTATTGAAATGAATATGATAGCCAGTCACTTCCTGCTGTAAACCTTGGTCTTCCTGAAGTTCAACCCTTGCCCCGCCTGGTAGATCAACGAAGGCGTTTATCTGGCCTTCGGCACCAAGGAAAGTTCTCCCACCAAAACCAGCAGCTTCAGTGGTAACTGGAAGGCCGTCTGCTTCCCACTTTTCTAGAAACGTATCCATATTGCGAACTTTAAACCCGAAATGATCCATCACTGTTGAAGGTGATGCCATGGTGGGATCACTGGGTGAAAGCGCCACAAGCATATTGTTTAGAACAACAGCGGTTAAAATTGGATTGCCCTGAGCATTGCGGCCTTTTTCAACCACTCTGCCACCGAAATGGTTAACCCATATATCCTTATGCCTTTCCATATCGGAAACGTTTAGATGCACGTGACCATAGGTAAGTCCATCAGAATTAAATGATGCCAACACCTGACTGTGAGCAGGAGTAGATAGCAGACAAAGCAGGAATATCGTTGAAAGTAATCGCATGGTTATAAACTCCATTTTTATTGATAGTATTCGGATTTGGGCTGAGCATAAATCCATTGGGAGCAAGAGTCCATTATATCGATGTCGGGCATACTGTTTACATGAGCCCCAGCTTGTATTAAAACTGTCTCATTACTAAAAATAACACATGGTGAGCACATGAGATTCATTGGTCTTAGACTGATCGATCCAAGATTCTTTCAGCGAGTTGCTAGAACGCTATGCCTAAGCTTTAGCGTATTGATCCCCCTTTACATAACCTCAGATTTCAGAGCTTCCAGCTCTGCCGCTGAACCCAACTCCAACTATGTAGACGATGCCAGAATCATCAATTCTTTCGAGAATGAACCAGGTAATTGGCTCAGTTACGGGCAAAACTACAAGGAACAACGCTTCTCCCACCTAATGCAAATAACCCCAGACAACGCCGATCGAATGGGGCTAGCGTGGAGCACGACCATTGGTGATTACAATATGCGCATGTCGGGAACGCCACTGGTGGTAGATGGTGTGATGTATGTCTCCAACGGCTGGAGTGTCGTTTATGCCCTCGATGCTACTAATGGAGAAGAAATCTGGCGTTATGATCCAGAGGTTGACCGCAGCTATATTCGCCTCGCTTGCTGTGGTCCTGCCCACAATCGAGGAGTGGCGGTTTATCAAGGTAAAGTCTACGTGGCCACTTTTGATGGTCGCTTACTGGCAATCGATGCCGCAACTGGCGAAGAAGTCTGGGACATTGATACCTGGATACCAGCTGGACTTGGACGCTTTAATATTACCGGGGCCCCTCGTGCAGCCGCCGGGAAAATTTATATTGGCCAGGGCAGTGGCGAGTCGGGCCGGCGCCGAGGCTATGTCACTGCTTACGATGCTGAAACTGGTGAAGTCGATTGGCGCTTTTTCCTTGTTCCCGGAGACCCCAGCCAACCCTTTGAACATCCCGAAATGGAGCTAGCGGCTCAAACTTGGGGCGGCGAATGGTGGAAATTCGGCGGCGGTGGAACAGCCTGGAATTCCCTTGTGTATGATGAGGAATTCAACAGTCTCTATATAGGAGTAGGAAACGGCGCTCCTTGGCCTCGAGAAATACGCTCTCCCGGTGGCGGCGACGATCTATTTCTATCGACTATAGTATCGGTCGATGTCGATACTGGGCGCATGAATTGGTACTACCAAACAACTCCCGGCGATAACTGGGACTTTAGTTCCGCCATGGATATGACTATTGGCGAAATAGAGCTAAACGGCGAGCAGCGCAAAGTTTTATTGCAGGCCCCAAAGAATGGGTTTTTCTATATTGTTGATCGAGAAAGTGGTGAATTATTGCGCGCCCACGCCTACACCGAAGGTATTACCTGGGCCACTCACGTGGATATGGAAACTGGCCGCCCTGTAGAAAATCCCGATGTGGTGTATGAGAACGATCCCCAATGGATTTTGCCTGCCAACTCCGGAGCCCATAACTGGGAACCTCAGTCGTGGGACAATGATATGGGATTGATGTATTTCTACTATCACGATATTGCCAATTTCTATTCTCTTGATGAAACCTTCGTTAATACCGGTGTCTATGAAATGCGTGAGCGCGGGCTAAGTCTCGGCTGGGGCGAAGGAGCCTACCGGCGCGAGCTGATCGAGAATGCCGCGCCGCGACCAGAGTCACTGGCGTTTGTTGGAGCATTTGACCCAATAACCGGCCAATACAAATGGCGACAGCAATTGGAATCTATATACAACGGTGGTGTGCTAGCAACTACCACCGGTGTTTTATTTCAAGGCGAAGGAACTGGAGATTTCGTAGTTCGCAATACCGATAATGGAGAACCAATTTTTAATTATCGAGCCCCGGGTACGTTCCGGGGCACCTCTATGATGAGTTATCAAGTCGGCGATACTCAATATGTTGCGACGATGATGAATGGCAATAGAGCCATCGACCTCGGCGGGACCGTCGTAGTGTTTAAATTGGATGGCACGGCAACAATGCCAATTGCGGACGTGGTGCAAGCTGAAGTACCTGAGCAACTGGAGACTGATTTTAGTTTAGAAGCTGTTCAACAAGGTGATGATCTTTATCACTCGCAATGCGCTAGCTGTCATGGCGGAATTGGCATTCCATCTGAAGTCGCCATCATCGCACCGGACTTGCGACTGATGAATTTAGCTACCCACAGTGAATTGCAGGATATTGTATTAGAAGGAGTGCGTGCCCAGCAGGGTATGCCAGATTTTGAAGATACCTTGACCAATGATCAGCTTGAGACTATTCGCGCTTTTATTATCACTCAAGCCCGTCAGTTGAAACAGTATCAAGAAGACCGCAGAACTGAAGAGGAAGCTGCTAATCAGGCCTAAGTTTATTTAATTGCTTGAGCTTGGTATCCATAGCCATCTGAGTATTAAATTGGTTTAACTACTTACTGTTTGTTATGGGTCGAGAGCATAAGCAATGAGCTGCGGAGCCGGATTGGTAAGCACTGAAATCACGATGAATTGCTTGCCATCTACTTCATAAGTCATTGGCGCTGATCGAGAAGCAGCTGGAATATCCACCATAGCAAGCTCAGCTCCACTTACCTTATCTCTCGCAATCAGTTTGGTTTGGCTACCGTTATTTTGCGCGTGGACTAAAATAGTAGGTGTCGCGAGAATTGGATTTCGTCCCCCTCCCCCAAGTGGCGGAAGATCAACGCCCTCCACTGCAGGGTGACTTTCCACTCTTTCTGAACCATTTCCATTTGGCACTCGCCAAACTATGTCCCCGGTATTCATATCAAAGGCAGTAATCGTTGCATAGGGTGGTTTCAGAATTGGCAGCCCCTGAGGACCCCTAATACCACCAAGAGCGATACGTCGATAAGATAGATTGGAATCATCAGGGTCACTTTCAACCACAACAGGCACTGTGATCGAATCCGAAGAGGGTACATAGAGATATCCTGTTTCTGGATCAACCGCCGCACCCATCCAGTTCGCCCCACCGCCAGCACTGGGGCGCAAGATTGTGCCTTTGTTGCCACCAGGAACCGATAACGTCGGCGGTGTGAATAAAGGGCCAAACGTGTAGTCATCGATTATATCTAGGGCCTCTGCTCGAAGCTCGGGAGTGAAATCG
>CAWKZI010000178.1:0-5521 GCA_963854365.1 Gammaproteobacteria bacterium | reverse complement strand
TTAAATGCAATGGGCAGCGTTTGAGTAATGGTAACTTGCTCTATTAACTAATATATAGGCTCTAAATACCCTCTATACCTCTTAAATTTCTCTGTAGTAAGAGAGCTATAAAGCCCTTTCACATCGCAAAATGAAGATGAAAAGCGTATAGTGCTTTCTTAAACTCATCCGAATTAGCTGATTAGAAATCCTGAATTATGTCTTCACTTCTAGCCAAACTTTACAGTGATACAGTGTTCGGCAAGCCCAAATTAGTCATAGCGATTCTCTTTTTGTTGATGGGTTTCTTTGCTTATCAGGCGCAAAATTTTCGTCTGGACGCCTCGGCGGATTCACTCTTATTAGAAGATGATCCGGATCTTGAATATTCTCGCAGTATAAATACACGTTATGGAATCCGCGAAGCTGTAACTATTGCCTATACACCCAAAAGAGATTTGTTCCTTAGAACTGAACTAAATCGGCTAGGTGAATTACTTAAAGATCTATTACTAATTGATCGCGTTGAATCTGTAGACAGTATCTTGAATGTGCCGGTTTTTGAAGACACGCCACTCACTGGAATTTCAGAAAACTATCTCACCTTAATTGATGAAGATATAGACCTTGTTTCCGCGCGTGAGGAAATTATCTCTAGCCCAGTTTTTCGCAATGCAGTAATCAGCCCTGACGGGAAAACTGCGGGAATACTGGTAAGTTTTGCGATTGATGACATCGCCCGGACGCTCTTAGTTAGGCGTACTGAGTTACGCAACCTTCAGAGGGCAGGAGAACTTACTGGAGATCAGCTAGTTGAGCTGAAAAACGTTGAGGCTGACTACGCTGTTCATAGCGTTTTGGCAGCGGATCGGCAGCACGAGAACATAACCGCGGTCAGAGAGACTCTCGAACGCTATCGAGATGGTGCGCAAATTTATCTTGGCGGTGCGCCGATGATTGCAGATGACCTTGTTACCTTTGTGCAAAGTGACTTGAGTAATTTTAGTTTCGCCGTTGTAATACTCATAATCTTTGCTCTTGGTTTAATTTTTCGGAAGATACGTTGGGTTGCTCTACCACTTGCATGCTGTGCGGTGGCAGGAACCATAATGGTAGGCGTATTGGGTTTGATGGATTGGCGAGTAACCGTTGTCTCCTCCAATTTTATTTCTCTGCTGCTAATTATTACTATTTCCTTAACTGTTCATCTCACAGTCCGTTATCGAGAGCTTAGAGCAACCCGGCACTTCAGTAATCATGACAAATTATTGAAACATTCTGTACTCAGTATGTTTCGTCCTTGCCTATATACGGCACTAACCACAGCGGTGGCTTTCGGGTCTTTAATTGTGAGTGGGATCTTGCCCATTATAACCTTCGGTTGGATGATGATGATGGGTGTGGCGACTGCTCTGATAGTGACCTTTACTCTATTTCCTGCGGTAATGAGTTCTATCAAAAAAGATGAGACCGAACATTCTTCAAATCTAAAACTCAACCTTACTTCAGCGCTTGCCAAATTTACAGAAAAAATGCGTGGCAAAATCCTTCTACTTTATTCCCTAGTCTTGTTGTTTAGCCTAATTGGTTTAGGTCAACTACGGGTTGAAAATAGCTTCATAGATTATTTTCGTGAGAGCACTGAAATATTTCAGGGCATGACCTTGTTCGATGACAAGCTCGGCGGCACTCTCTCTTTTGACGTTGTAGTTGATTTAGGAACTGATGAAGAAGCGTTCGACGACGGCTTCGACGACGGCTTCGACGACGGCTTCGACGATAGTGGAGATAATGATGACGCCTATTGGTTTACTGCGCCGAAAATGGACCAGGTTAAAGCCATACATCAATATCTGGACAATGACCCGCAAACAGGGAAAGTGCTTTCATTCGGTGCTGTTATTGAGCTTGCAGAAATTCTCAATGGCAATCAAGCGATTGATGGATTGCTTTGGGCAGTATTGTATAACCGTATTCCAGAAACTCTAAAAGAAACAGTGCTGAATCCTTTTGTATCAATTGATGAGAACCAACTCAGGTTTAATGTCCGAGTTATCGAATCTGCAGATGATTTGAACCGGAATGAGTTACTTCAACGAATCGAAACTGGAATCGAACAAGAATTTGGGTTTGAAGATGAGCAGGTCGAACTGACTGGTATATTGGTTATGTACAATAATGTTTTGCAGAGTTTGTTCCAATCGCAAATTCTCACCCTTGGTGTTGTTATGTTCGCCATAATGCTTATGTTTCTTGTGCTATTCCGATCTTTGAAGATCGCTTTCATTTGTATAATTCCAAATGCCTTGGCCGCTGCATTCGTGCTGGGCATAATGGGTTGGCTTGGAATTCCATTAGACATTATGACTATTACGATTGCGGCGATTTCTGTTGGCATTGGCGTCGATAATACTATTCATTATATGCACAGATTCAAGAGAGAATTTCCGCGCTTTGGCAATTATCGAGATACCATGTTTTTTTGCCATAACAGCATAGGTCGTGCGATGTATTTTACTTCCATGACCATTATCGCGGGCTTCTCAATATTAGCTTTATCGAATTTTATTCCAACTATAGTTTTTGGATTGTTAACCAGCCTCGCTATGTTGGTTGCTTTAATTGGTTCGCTCACACTATTACCTCAATTGCTTATTACCTTTAAGCCCTTGGGAGTAGAATTTACGGAGCCGCAGTAGTTGTTTATGGATCGATTGACCGAGGCTGCAGGCTTTGACTTACAACCTTGAATTAGGTTGCGTAGCTATCTATTCTGCTCGTGCCCTGAGCTGATTAGTTTTAGTAGTTACTAGAAGGAAGTGATTCGTGAGAATGTTTGTATTAAGTTGTGCCTTGCTCTCTCTATTAGTTGCTTGTGGTGATAATGGTATTTCTAGTGAGCCAACAGTAGTGGAAGGTTTTATGGCAGACCCAGCTGCAGTTGCAAGAGGCGAAGCTCTTTTTGTTGGAACTTGCTCGAGTTATTGTCACAAGGAGACGCCGGAGGCCACTGATGCACTTTTTCTGTTCGACTGCGAATGGAAACATGGAGGGGAAGACCAAAATATATTTGATACAGTTACAGCCGGTGTACCGAATACCAGAATGGTAGGCTTTGGAAGAAACTTCCCAGAGGGTGATGATGACCTTTGGAAGATAATAGCTTATTTACGGACGAACCAACGAGATTGCACGTAATTCACAGCAATCACTTATCTTAAAGT
This sequence comes from Gammaproteobacteria bacterium, assembly GCA_963854365.1. GTDB lineage: Bacteria > Pseudomonadota > Gammaproteobacteria > Pseudomonadales > Pseudohongiellaceae > UBA9145. Next base: position 2,318 of record CAWKZI010000178.1, on the reverse strand, counting down.
GGACTGGTACTTTTAATAAATTGAAATCATATGAATAGAATGGGAATTAAAAGCATGGGAACGGGATACAACACTCTTGAGTCAGAAAAAGAAGTCGAAAAGAATGCCGAGAGTACAGATTTTATTGATGAGAAACTTTTTAAGTCTCGCGCCATAACTATATTTGGCGAGATTAATGATAAACTTGCCCAAGCAGTAACAGCAAAATTGTTGGCTCTTGCTGCGCATAATAATGATCCGATTACTATCTACATAAGTTCTCCAGGAGGCCATGTAGAATCAGGAGATGTAATCTACGATATGATCAAATTTATCGAGCCAGAAGTTAAGGTTATCGGCACTGGCTGGGTTGCCAGCGCCGCGACTACAATCTACCTTGCTGCAGATAAAGAAAACCGCTTTTCTCTTCCAAACACTCGTTTTTTGGTTCATCAACCTCTGGGAGGTGCTAGAGGAGATGCTACAGATATAGCCATTCAAGCGGAAGAAATAGTAAAGATGCGTGGCCGAATCAATCAATTGATTGCCGACGAAACTGGTCAGCCACTAGAGAGAGTTGCAAAAGATACTGACCGCGATTACTGGATGACAGTAGATGAAGCAATTGAATATGGCATAGTTAATAAAATAGTTAAATCGATTGTGGAAATTTAACGACTTACTCAAAGTTTAGCGCTTCCACTAAAACTTAGCGGCATCTTAGACATTATTCTACTTTCTTAAAAACTGCCTGGCGGTCCTTAGCTAGTGCGCATACCACCATGAAACCTGGTTCACAGGTTGCAGCAAAAGCTATGGCGGTGGTCGGATTAATGAGTTCCGCCTGGATTATCCCTTTTACGCCGGCGTACTCCACATTGACGCGAACAATAGAGCCATCAACTTCACCATCCAGACTAGTCCAGACAAACCCCAGTGATTCAATTTGAACTACTTTAATTACATTATTATCAACCGATATCCCAATCTTAAATAGCGTACCTTCACCAATCCACTCGCCATTCCAGTCCGTTGGTTGAATAGTTTGTGCCAAACCTAATTTAGAAAAATTCAAAACCAGTAGTAATATCAGCAGATAGTAATATTTTCTGAATAATGCCATTGATTCTAAATCAATATATCTATACAAAATCTAATCCCACTCCAAACAGTTGACCATGATAAAGGCTAATAACCACATAAAAAACAAGACCGCTAATTAGGGCAATAGTGTCCCACTTAAGCAATTCCCAGATGTTTTTTTCTTGCTCTGTGGTCCCTTGTTCTCCTGTGTTAGCTAGCATGCCTAAGCGTAGGAATTTTAGCCCCGCCCACAAGGTAAAACTGAGAAACAAAATTATCGAAGCAAGATCGCCGTTAGACCATAGATGCGCTAAACCCCATAAAGTTACACCTAACAGCATCGGATTACGCAGATATTTACGTAAATTCGACATGGGTAGGTTTCCAGCAACCACTAGTATGGCTGCAGGAATCATTAGAACATGACTCACCATGCGCAGCTCAAAGATAGGCTGCCAAACCATGATGAATTCAGCGATGGACTTCCCCCAGATAATGAACCCGAAGCCACCAACACTCACAAAGCTGTAGAGCCCCATATAAGCGCTCTGGGAAGGCAAGACATTGATGATTTTATGGCGAATTCCTAGCTCCCGGGATAAATGCGGGACAAAGAATAGAATTAGACCCAAGCAGAGAATGATCAAGTTGTTAACCGCTTTCGACGTTGCTGCAAGTCCAGTATATCACGGCCAGAGAGCTAACAAAGACCTCCCCCATTGTTAGTGATTCGAGCCTCAAAAGAATAGGGTTTTAAATCTTCCTCTGAGTAATCCATTAACATCTAATTGGCTAAACGAATGATAATAAACTGATTGATTTTACCGCAGCGAGGAGAAAGGAAAGAAAGTTAGCTAAGAATGCCAGAAAAAAATCTATAAATTAAACCCTAGAAAGACACGTCAACATTCACTGAGAAACGATGGCAAATAACAACAACGACAAGGACTTCGATAATAATGTAATTGCTAAACTTGCATCGATAACTATTTTCGTTATTGCAGCTCGAAGTAATTATCTAAAAGCTCCGCGTCATCAAAATGTTGCTGTTCGATAAACCCTGTAGCATGTGTTCCCCAGCCACGCATAGAGCCGACAGAAGCTACCCCTGTAGGCCAGAGCGTGAAACGTTCCAGTCGTTCTGTACCTTCAATGATTCCGTTAGCTGAGAACATACTTCTGTTGCCTGTTCCAAAGGGAAGTGAAGACAACAAGCCATAAGATTGGATTGAATAGGGAATATCAGTTTGAGTTGA
>CAWKZI010000177.1:0-5530 GCA_963854365.1 Gammaproteobacteria bacterium | reverse complement strand
CTGCTACAACAAGAGCCTATGCCAAGATAATCGAGCAGGTGAACAGTATGAGTCAAGCTGAACTAACTCAATAACGCGAGAAGCGAATCAATCGTCCAGATCAAAATATGGAAAGTAAATAAGGATACATATGAAAACTAAAGTGAATAAACCCAAACAATTTTTATTGTTCGCTGCAACAGCGCTCGCTTTTTTAGCTGCAGGCAGTCTGTCCTATGGCCAGGGGCGTTTTGAAGGAGTGGAGCTCTCCATAACGCCGGTCGCCGGCAATGTATACATGGTCCAGCGCCCGGGTGGTGGCGGCAACATCGGCGTTCAAGTTGGTCCAGATGGCGTACTTCTTGTGGACTCCTTGTTTGCTCCGCTTGCGGACAAGTTAGTCGCAGCGGTGAAGCAGGTGACCGACGAGGAAATTAGATTTCTGGTGAACACGCATATTCATGGCGATCATGTGGGCGGCAATGAAAATCTGGCAGAGATGGGTGTGGTTATCTTTGCTCATGACAATACGCGCCTGCGTTTCTTCGAAGAGAGGAGTCGTTACCCCAGAGCCGGAGGCAGTTTCGCACCACAACAGCCTTCCGCAGCCAAGCCGCTAATCACTTTCAACGACACCATGAGCTTTCATCTAAATGGCGAAGAGGTCCGTGCTTTTCTTGCACCTCCGGCCCACACAGATGGGGATAGCTTCGTCTACTTCCCAGAATCTGACGTGCTCCACCTTGGCGATGTGTATCGCACCACCAGCTACCCCATTATCGATATCTACAACGGTGGTAGCCTAAGAGGTACGATAGCGGCAATGGATCAGGCAATCGATTTAGCAGGTCCAGATACAAAGGTTATACCGGGGCATGGCCTTGAAGTGGTAGGCCGTGACGAGATGATAGAGTTTCGCGACATGATTCTTGATATACAAGGCAAGGTTCTTAGTATGATACTAGAGGGGAAAAAATTGGGTGAGGTGATGGCCGCACAGCCAACTGCTGCCTATGATGCGGAGTGGACCGATGACCCTGGTTGGGGTCCGGAAGATTTTATTCCTGTAGTCTACTATGAACTCGGTGGCTCTGGACGATTAGCTGATCGCTAATCAGGCTGTGTAAAATATATATTTAAGAGCATTAGATTTATAATATGGTTTTAACAAGATATTGTTGTTTTTCTTCCTTATGCTCCGGGATATCTATACTGAAACTTTATTTTTTAGTAGTAAAAAAGATTGCAACTAAAAATACACTTATTCTTGAAAAAAATTGTTCATGATAAGTATAGGAACGATAAAAGTTATCTCAACTGATGCCCATGCATCTTATTATTAGTGAGGCAACTATCAATATCAATGCATGACAGAAGACCCCCTCATCCCTTAAAATTCACTCTAAGGATTTACTCACATCGTTGAATTAAAGCCTTTTATAAAAATTTGAAAGCAGATGACTATTCTAAATGGAGTAAACAATGACAAAAAATGGACCCGGCGCAGAAATTAATTGTTTATGCGGAAAAAGCGGCATCACTATAGCTGACGGAACAGCCAAACTTAAATTTCAATGCGGTTGTCAGGATTGTCGACAAGCACTTGAGTATGGTTTCTCGAAAGGGGGCAAAAGACCGAATCCGTTACCTGAATTACTTTATATGTCTTCCGATATTACGGCTATTCGGGGTAAAGAATTCATGACCGCTTTACAACTCCGCGAAGAGGAAAATGAAGATGATTCTGAGTTGTTAGGAATGTCGAGGAGAATTTATTGCTCGGAATGTTTCTCGATAATAGGGGTAGATCATCCAGCTTATGAAAATAATGTGTTTTTGACTTTCCCAGAACATTGCGATAATCAGGGGGATTTGTCAGTTCCTCTTACGGCTTACGTGATGATGATTGACTACACCAAAGACATAGGGCCTATGCCTACTGATGATGTTCCCCTATTTACAACTCTTAGATTTGAGCAGGAAGAAGACAGACTATTTAACATACCAGAAGTCGATAGTGCTTTCAGTCCTAGAGAAGCTCCGTTGGAAGGAATAACTTTTTCGAAGCTTATTGAAGAATTAGGAGGCGCATCTATTTTAAATTTAGAAGAAGGTCAAAGGTTCTAGCATATAAAATAGAAATTTTAGAGCTTTCCCTCGAGACGAAGCTGACGCAAAAGCGCGATATTTTTTTTAGGTATCGCCTCAATGTCAGCGTGACTCTTGATAGCCCGCGTCACAGAGTCTTCTCGTAGCAGATGAAGCAAGGGATATGGGGATCGATTGCTTAGATTTTCTGGATCGTCAGGCTTTGAGCCAGAAAAACAGTAGGATGGATGAAAACTTGCGATCTGTATCTCACCTTCCAAATTCAAATTTTTCAATAAACTGTCGGCTAAGTCCAAAAAATCGTTGTAGTCTTCAAAGTCAGTAAGTACTTCAGGGTGAATCAAGAGAGTCGTTTCGATATCGAGGTCTCTAACCAGAAGCCCAAGCTCAAACTGCAACCCACTCAACAAACTAGGAATATCCATAGCAGCGGTAGCAACAGCTCTTACACCACCTGCAATTCGCGCCGAACTCGCGAAAGGACAAAGGCCAAACCCAATAACAAATTTATCTACCCACTCAAGCACCTCGAGGCATATAGGGTTTAAGTCATCTTCGGAAGGATTCAATAGTTGCTTCCAAGAATCAACGCTGATGAAATACGCAATTTCAAATAATTCAAAAAAAATCTCACGAGCATAAAAAGCTTCTCAGTGACAACATTTGAGCGAAGTAGTTCTAGCAAAGGGTCGCAGTGAATCTCAAAAATTAATCTGATTGCTAAGCTCTGCTATCTCTTAAATAGAAGGACACTAACTCCTTAATATAATCCAGACTATCACCGACTAAGCAAGACCCCTAATCATGCGCTCTGTAGCTTGATTATTCGGATGTTAAAAAATAGGGAACAAAGGCAAAAGCCAAGAACAACAGAAGGTCTATCTTTATCTCATTATGCATTATCTCTCCTCACCAGCTTTACTTGAACCTAATCTCTTGTAAGCCTCGCTTACTACCTCTCTAGCCTCTAGCTTTACAAAGCCCACTAGTGCTAGGTGTCCTGCCGCTCTATAAGAAGTCGAAGCGAACTGATCGCGGTGCTTAATGTTAATGAATTGTGCCTATTATTAGTTATAGAACGACCTATTTATTATGGTGAAAATGATATGTTTAGAGCATACTTCAAGTACAACACTGTCTTAGAATAGCCGGACAGCTTTCCAGTGCTGGTTAAATGCTGGCAAGCCAGATCTAGTTGAATATTTAGTCTCTAAAACGAAGGATAGAACTATGAAATATTCCAGTAAAATACTTTCACCAAGCCTACTTACCTTGCTAGCGCTTCCTGTGATCTCGTTTAGCCAATCTGAAGAAATTACATTCCACAAAGACATCGAACCAATTTTGCAGCGCAGCTGCCAAAACTGCCATCGAATAGGCGGCGGCGGCCCTATGCCTCTAGTGACTTACGATGAAGTTGCTCCCTTTGCTGGGCTTATTGAGTATAAGACAGGCTTGCGCGATCGAGCCGGTGCTATGCCACCTTGGTATGTGGAGAAAAATATCGGTATTCAGCGCTTCAAAAATGATAACTCCTTGGGCGACACAGAAATCAATGCCATATCTACATGGGCTCAAAATGGTGCGTCAAGGGGAGATCCAGCGGATGCTCCAGAGCCCCTTGTATTCGACGATAGCCTCAAGTGGAAAGCTGGTGAGCCAGATCTAGTCGTCAAACTTCCTGAAATCACCAAGCTTGCTGGCACTCCTGACTGGTGGGGAGAGCTGGAAACCGTGCCTACTGGAATGAAAGAAGACCGGTATATAAAATCCGTAGAGGTTGTTGAGGTTAATGACGTCGACATGACAAAATTAGCTGGAACCGTTGGAGGTCGATATATCTTTCACCATATGCTCTGGTTCACCGCAGAAATGGATGATGATGGAAATATCAAGCGAGGATTGTTCGATGCACCATGGCCAGTCCATGAAGTTGGGCGCAATGCTGATATTTTTGACGATAATACTGGCCGTCTTTTAAAGGCAGGTTCTGCGATAGTTTCTGACTCGATTCATTTACATTCCAATGGGAGAGATACCACCGGTCACTTGGAGATTGGTTTTGTCTTCCATGATCGAGACTTCGAGCCCAAGTACAGAGATTCAATCAATTTTACTGGTAATGGAGTTGATATAAGCATTGTTCCGAATCAGAAAGATCAAGAGTTGCATGCTTATAGTATTCTCGAAGCACATACCAAGATTGTTTCCTTCGAACCACACTTGCATGCCCCCGGAGACCGTATGTGCCTGGAAGCGATCTGGGGTCATCAAACCGAGACCCTTTCCTGCGTAGGATACGACCATAATTGGGTACGAACTTATCAGTTTGAAGATTCCGCAGCACCACTTTTACCTAAAGGCACTATCCTCCATATCACTGGCTATATGAATAATACTGAAACCAATATTAATATTCCGGATCCACGCAATTGGCAGGGATCTGGTAATCGCTCTGTGCAAAACATGTTTCTCGATCTCGGTATCCGAGTTTCCATGAATCAGGAACAGTTTCTGGAAGCAATGGAGGAAAGACAACAAGTTCTCAATTTGGGCCCGAACGATCATGTTGTAGGCTGTCCTCTCTGCACAGCGACTCTAGTATCACCAGTCGGTGGAGAAGATTAAAAGCAACCAGCTCCCTTTTGGAGAAAAAAGTGAAACTATTAGATAAAAAATTGATAAGTAGAAGAAAATCTCTTTTTCTTGCCGCTCTATTGCTTTTACAACCTGCATTAGTGACGGCAGAAACTTTATTGCATGATGCACCTGTCTACCCTGCATTCGAGGGATGGCGACCAAACCCAGATGGAACCTTTAATCTTATGTTTGGTTACATGAATGAAAACTGGGAAGAGGAACCATATGTAGAAATCGGAGACAGTAATTTTTTCTCGCCTGGAGATCTGGATCGAGGCCAGCCAACAAATTTTATGCCGCGCCGAAATCGCTTCACTTTCGAAGTTACGGTGCCTGCCGATTGGGGCGATCGAGAGTTAATCTGGAATTTAAACATCAATGGAGTAGAGTCCCAAGCCTATGGAACCCTTAAATCCGATTACCTAGTAGATAATTTGGTAATAGCTTCCGAGACCGGCTCCTTGGGGATTGGAGTCAGTAGTCCTGAATCTAGGTCGAATACTACACCAGAGCTAACCGTCCAAGGTGATAATGTTCGCACAGCAAAAGTTGGAGAGGCGATTACTCTGGTAGCCCATCTTGAGGATGATGGCCTGCCGAGAAGCAGAGTTCGAACTACTAGATCAGAAAATGATTTGTATCGAGCAATGTTTCGCGCTCCGCAAAAACCTACTGTGAACAAGATTAATGCCTTATACCTAAGCTGGAATGTCTATCGAGGCGAAGGCAATGTTACTTTCGACCCCCCTCAAACAAAAGTATGGGAAGACACTCGGGTAGCCGCGAACTCTCCTTGGGGTTC
>CAWKZI010000176.1:0-5532 GCA_963854365.1 Gammaproteobacteria bacterium | reverse complement strand
ATGGGCCGAGTTGGAGAGGCATCTGAAGCTGGGGATGTAATCGCCTTTCTTTGTTCTGGAGCTGCTAGCTATGTAACAGGCACAGCGGTAAACGTCGATGGTGGCATGTCACCTGTAGTATAAGTTGTCGTCTAGCCCTTGAGTTGCTGTTCTCGGAGGTTTGGAATTTCTCCGGTTTTTAATCGAGCCTGATAACTTTTGAGCTCTCGTTTAATAATTGGAGCCAAGATGTAGAGGCCAAGAATATTAGGGAGTGCAATAACAAAAACCAAAGCATCTGAAAATTCTAGAACTGCGTCTAACTGAATCATGCAACCAAGTGCAGCAAACAAACAAAATATAGTTTTAAAAATTGTTTCGGCTTTTTTAGATTCACCAAGTAGATAGGTCCATCCTTTAAGTCCATAGTAGGACCATGACAGAATCGTAGAAAAGGCAAACAAGATCGCGATAATCGAAAGTGGCACTGTCGACCAACTGAGAGTATTACCGAAAGCTTGAGATGTAAGCTCAATTCCCTGCATACCATTGCCTGCCATCTCCGGCTCATAAACTGTTGTCAAAATTACTAACGCAGTGAGTGTACAAATTACTACTGTATCGATAAATGGCTCCAACAATGCCACAAATCCTTCGGTAACTGGCTCATCGGTTTTAACCGTTGAATGCGCAATCGCAGCTGAGCCGATACCAGCTTCATTGGAAAACACTGCACGCTGAAAACCCATTATCATCACACCCAACATTCCACCACCAATCGCCGCGGGATTAAAGGCTTCAATAAAAATTGCCGAGACAGCCCAAGGTATTCGTTCAGCGTTCAGAAAAATCACCAACAATGAACCAATGATGTAAGTCACTGCCATGAAAGGCACCAGCTTACTAGTCACCTTGGCGATGCTTTTAATACCTCCGATAATTACTATACCTACAATCCCCGCGAGGGTACCGCCAAATAACCAGCCTTTATCAGCAAAAAAGCTGCTGCCTCCGCCGGTCACAACTACGAACTGCTCGAAAGCTTGATTAGACTGAAACATATTACCAATACCCATACAGCCAATGACTATCGAAAGTGCGTAAAAATATGCCATCGGTTTTCCGAGCCAAGCAAGGTTGCGCTCCTTAAGACCTTGCTCAAGGTAATACATTGGACCACCAGAAATACTGCCGTCCGGATTAATCTTTCGATATTTCACGCCAACGACACATTCGGCAAACTTCGTGGACATACCTAAGAATCCAGCCAACATCAGCCAAAAAGTTGCACCCGGACCACCAATGGAAATTACAATAGCAACGCTACTTATATTGCCTATTCCAACTGTTCCGGAAACTGCAGTTGCCAGTGCTTGAAAGTGAGTGAGTTCCCCAGCATTTCCCGGTTTAGAGTAATCCCCTCGCAAAAGATGGAATGCATGTTTGAATCCACGTAGATTTAAGAACTTGAAATAAAAAGTGAAAAAAACCGATGCGCCAATCAGCCAAAGAATAATCAGTGGCAATTGACTTCCGAATACATTGACCTCAAAAAATATGAAACTAGCTACAGCATTAGTAATAGGACGCATTACCGCATTAATCGAAGCATCGATTCCAGCTGCAGCACTAGGTAGACTAATGAGAGAAAACAATAAAACCGTTAAAAGCTTAGAAATAAATATTGGACAGATTCTCGAGTTCTTCAATTTAAAGCTTTTTTGTGCCCGCTCTAAATTCTTTGTTGTGCTGCGCAGACTGCGTTCTATAGTATGATTCATTCCATGCCCGCTTCTTCTTGGGAGAGGTTAGCTGATCTTCTCAAGACAGCTTAGCCAACTAGCGGCCAATATTCCATTAACTTTCTGGATACTATCGGTAATCAATATAACAACAACTCTATAATAAGACGAAAATCCAATAATGAGTCAGTTTCAAAACACCAACTACCTGCAATGCATTTCGCCAGTGGATGGCTCTATCTATGTTGAACGTGAGCTAGCCAGTAGCCGAGACATCCAGAAAGCTATCGAGTTATCTCGAACTGCACAAACTATATGGCAAAAGGCTCCTCTTGCTGAGCGCACCAAGATCTGTGAACGCGCAGTGTTGTATTTTGAATCCAAACAGGACCAAATTGCAGAAGAGATTTCCTGGCAGATGGGCCGCCCTATTACATTCTGCGCGGGCGAAATAAGAGGCTTAGCAGAACGCGCTCGCCACATGATTTCTATTGCAGAGCCTTCATTAGCAGATATCGTTCCAGCTCAACAAGCCGGCTTCAAGAGATTTATTCGTCGCAACCCAGTAGGTATTGTCTTTACCGTGGCTCCTTGGAATTATCCATTATTAACAGCGGTGAATTCCATTGTTCCGGCTTTAATAGCCGGTAATTCCGTTATTTTAAAACCTTCGGCACAAACTCCATTATGTGGAGAACATTTTGTCAGAGCCTTTCAGTTTGCAGGTTTACCCGAACATGTATTGCAGTGTTTGTTCTTAAGTCATGAAGATACCTCCATCACCATCAACTCAGCTAAAATGAATTTCATCTGTTTTACTGGTTCCGTTGCTGCAGGACGGCAAATAGAGAAGGCCGCGGCGGGAACTTTCTCTGGCGTTGGTTTAGAACTAGGAGGAAAAGATCCTGCTTACGTTTGCGCTGATGCTGATTTAAAGCACAGTGTGAGCGAATTGGTAGATGGAGCGTTTTTTAATTCAGGGCAATCGTGTTGTGGTATCGAAAGAATCTACGTACATCAATCTCTTTATAGTAATTTTGTCGAAGCTTATGTTGAAAAAGTTAAAGGATACAAACTAGCGAATCCTCTACTCGCAGAGACAACACTTGGCCCGGTTGTAAAAAATTCAGCAGCCGAATGGGTGCGCCAACAAACTATAGAGGCAATAGCAAAGGGTGCGAAACCCTGTATCGATACTGCAGAATTTCCTAACGCTAATAATGACAATGCCTATTTAGCTCCTCAAGTACTGATCGACGTGGACCATACGATGTCAGTCATGACAGAAGAAAGCTTTGGCCCAGTAGTAGGCATCATGGCTGTTAAAGATGATAATGAAGCTGTTAGATTAATGAATGATAGCAATCTAGGATTAACAGCATCTCTGTGGACACAAGATCAATCTGTAGCTGAAACCTTAGGAGAACGATTAGAAACTGGCACTGTATTCATGAATCGGTGTGATTATCTTGACCCTGCATTAGCATGGACAGGAGTAAAAAATACAGGGCGCGGCACAACTTTATCAGAACTAGGTTACCAGCAATTAACTCAAGCCAAGTCTTTTCACCTAAAGATTCTTTAACTTAGAAATTGTTAATTATTAAATAAAATCTGAACACCAAATAGAATGAAATTAGGAATACTCAACACAGATGCGGTAAAGCCGGAATTCGCTCAGAAATATGGTGAGTATCCTGATATGTTTGCCGAGATACTGACCGCGACTGACCCTCAGCTCGAATTAGTTACTTATGAGGTTGTAGAAGGCGAATATCCTGTAGACATAAATGAAGTGGATGGTTATTTAATAACTGGCAGTAAACTCAGTGTCTACGATGATGTCCCCTGGATTAATGACCTCAAAGAATTTATCCGAGTACTAAATGAGACAAAAAAGAAAGTCATCGGAATTTGTTTTGGACATCAGTTGGTCGCCGAAGCTCTTGGCGGAAAAACAGAACCCGCGGCGATTGGTTGGTGTGTTGGTGCTCACCTAAACAAAGCGACAGAAATTGCCAAAAATTATGGGATAAGAGATGCAGAGTTCCAACTGCCTTCAAATCATAAAGATCAGGTAATAACTCTACCAACAGGTGGAAAGTTATTAGCCAGCACAGACGCTTGCCCTATAGCCGCAATCGGTCTCGAGGATCATATTCTAACTTTTCAGGGACACCCAGAATTTGGTATCGGATATGCGACGGATTTATTAAATATGCGCCGCGAGATAATCGGTGAGGTAAGTTACCAAAAAGCTATTAGCTCCCTAGAAACTAAGACAGATAATCTAAAAGTCGCCCGCTGGATTCTTGAATTCATCAAACGATGAAAAAATGTCTTTTGCCGTATTCTAGTATGGGCTATCACCATCAATAGTAATGCGCTCTAACATTCTATGAGCCGGGAAATAATCATTTATAGGCTTGTGCTGTGTACTACGGTTGTCCCAAATAGCAATTGAATTAGGCTGCCAATGGAAGCGACAACTATATTCTGGCGTAGTGACATGATCGTATAGAAAACTCAGTATATCCTCACTTTCTCTCTTCGTTAATTCCAATATACGCGTGGTGAATAAAGAATTAACAAAGATCACTTTCTTACCATTCTCAGGATGAATGCGAATAACCGGATGAACAACCGGAGGGTTATCAGCGACTGCTTGGGCCAACCGTTCTCGCCCCCCGGTTTCGGCTAGACTTTCCTTAAAACCATGGCTGAAATCATGTTCTGCGGTTAGACCTGACAAGAATTCTTGCATCGACGCAGAAAGGCCATCATAAGCTGCAGTCATACTAGCCCATAATGTATCACCACCTTGAAACGGAATAATTTTTGAGCGCAAAACCGCGCCTAATGGCGGATGTTCGCGGAATGTCATATCCGTATGCCAGGCTTCAATTTTGCTTGGCTTTTCCGCAGTGCTTTCCAATATTGTAATTTCTGGATAGCCTTCAATGGTGTCGTACGCAGGATGGGATTGCAGGGGACCAAATGATTCAGCCAGAGCTTTATGTTGGGCGGGACTGATATCCTGATCACGAAAAAAAATCACTTGGTGTTCGACCAACAAACGACGCACTTCCTTAAAAACCTCTAGCGATAGATCCTTCGTCAGATCTACGCCATGCAGCTCCGCGCCCAAAGCTGGGGCTAGTGGCTGTACTGTAAACATAATGACTCTCCCAGAAAAAGTAGCGATTGTACTCTTCAATACAAATCATTCTGCATCTATTAGTGACTTTTAACGATCACCGGGGACCATATAAAACCAGATTGGCCTTTTTTCACCACTTTCTTTCATGGCGGCTCGTGCCGCCAATACAAGTTTGCCCGCTTCACTCTCATCGAGAAACCAATTCGTTCCTGCCCAGGCACTAGGTATATGATCACTTAATCCAAGGGCTGCTGTTTCATAGTAACTCCGAATATCCTGTGTCACCCTGGAAGGAATACCTGGTATTCCTGCCTGTTTCCATGGAATGCCCTCGACAACTCTAATAAGTGATTCAATCGCACCCTCGAGATCATCAATTCCAAGAATGCGACCTGTTACCGCGCGATTTCCAAATTTCTCAATGCCGCGATCATATGCTGGTCGCAGTCCACGAATTTCATCAATAACAGGGTGTAGATCTTCGTTATTCCTTGGAGGCATCGGACAGGTCAAAACCTCAGCTGCATCACAATCAACAACCTCTGAAAATTCTTCCAACACTGGCTCTTCGGACTCTAGTAGTGCGAAAGCATGCTTAAGCACTTGATGTTGGAATTCAGCATCAGCGGGCTTTCCTAATGGCCGCCCCAT